>NZ_JBLUOI010000120.1:0-10454 GCF_048059995.1 Metabacillus sp. YM-086
TATTCGATAATAACGGACTAATTATGCCACCCTGAGGGGTTCCACTGTAAGTTTTGTGAAAAGTCCATTCTTCTACATAACCTGCTCTAAGGAATTTCCAAATTAAATTAATTAATTTCTCGTCCCTGATACGTTTTCGTAAAAGCCCAATTAATACATGATGGTCGATATTGTCAAAGAAACCTTTTATATCACCCTCAATAAACCATCTCGTACCTGTAAACGTGTTACGTATTTCTTTTAAAGCCGTGTGACAGCTACGATTTGGTCGAAAACCATGCGAATGATTTGAGAATTGTGGCTCATAAATACTTTCTAAAATGCTCCGAACAACTTCTTGCACTAATTTATCCTCAAAAGTCGGGATACCCAAAGGTCGTGGCTTTCCATTTTTCTTAGGGATATATGTTCTGCGCGCTGGTTTTGGTTGATAAGACTGCTCTTTTAATTTTTCAATCAAACGCTCGATTCTTTCTAAGCTTATTCCATCAATAGTGTCATTATTGACACCTTTTGTATTGCTTCCTTTATTCGAATAGAGTTTGGCATAGGCTGCTAGATAAAACTCGGTATTATACAAATTTCGATACAACCGTTCAAATACGTACGTTTTATTTTGAGCTTTGGAAGTTAGACTGTTTAACACTACTTTTGGATTTCTCATAGAGCCTCACGCTCCTTCCCAATTTGGTATTAAACTAGATAAACTGCTCCCCTTCGCCATGTAATAGGCTTTCCCTATCTCGGACTACTACGAGAGCTCCGTTGCCATATCAGATATTCAGCATCATCTTTCTTGCCTTTCAGCTTGAAATTTTTCATCCAATTGGACATTATGCATAGCTGTATTTACAGCGTTCTGACTTAGGCAATCCCCATTTAGACATATAGAAACATAGCATTTCATAGTTTCGGATATGATTTTCACTCGTTTCTTCCATATAGAAGATGGACAAAGCAGTATCACTTCATATTTCTCGAAGTTTTTAAGAAACATGCATACTTCGCACAGCGTAAATCGTTACCTCCCGCTGAAGGTCCCCGTAGTCCTCCTTGAGCTATCATTCAAGCAATTCAGCTTTCATCCTTATCTATGAATTTCATCTCGCCATTCAGTCGTGCCTTGGTAACTAGACAACTTATGGCTTTTCCAACATGCTACACTCCCCGCTTGGTTTCCCTTACGGATAAGTTGGCTGATGATAGGGTAAAGAATGTGATATTTCCCTACTGCTTTGCTAATGCAGATTTTCTAAATGCCCTTATGGGCGCACGATCTCGCGAGGGTGCACTATGCTTGCGTTTAAAGAGCCCTTAAAGATAGTTTTCTTAAGAAGAACTTCATTCTTTGTATTTAAAAACAAAGCAACAAAGTGCTCTTGGTTATAATCCTTTAGATACTCTAAGAAGTCAGCAGCATCTTTGGGTGACCTAATCACATAGCGACTCTCTGCTTTTTCGTTATAAACTCTCCTACCTAACTCTAGAGAAGCAATAAACATTTCCGCTTTGCGTTTAGTGAATCCCTCAATCGTCATAACTCTTTCAACAGTTAATCCCTTTAATCCATACTCTCGCTTCATATCAAGGATTTGATTAACCATTTGCTGCAATGAAGTCTTTTTTGTTCCTGTCCCTAGCATTAAATAAAGTAATTCACTTAAATTTAGGTTGGAAACATCTCCCTCCACTTCATATAACCTTTCCGCAGACTCTTTTACTAACGACCTGTCTGTACGTTCACTCACTAAAGATAATTGATTCATTTTTTCTTCCTCCTAAAATGTGTAATGTTTAATCTTAAATAATTCATGAGTTTTTCTAATCATGGATTACATAAAATCACCTCCTTAAAAGTAAAAAAAAGAAGCCACTGAATAGTAACTTCTTTTCTGTAATATTATTAAACTTAACTATATAGAGACGATTTGTGGCTTATAACCGTTATTTACAAGGTCATCGATTCCTTTACCTTTTTCAACTGGCCATAATGCAATCCCTAACTCTATTCCATGTGGTTTGAGTTCTTTTTTCGCACCTTCTATTGAGTTTAATACATTAGTTTGAACAGTATCCTCTTTTGTTTGAGCATCTGCATCAAAACTAAATATCACACGCTTTGGTCGTAATGAAATAGTAGGTTCTAAAAGGAGTCTCCAATTATTCACTCCAGGTACTTGTAAATGTATCTGTTTTGTATAATTCGAAGCTATATCTCCTTTTAATCCACCTTCTCCCCACCATACAGTATCAGTATCCATATGGTCATAGAGCTCTCCTTTATACAGGATCCAATTCAAGAGAACTTGAGCGGGAACAGCTGCATGATAAGGTAGCACTGGATTTCCTATTTCAGCTCCTTGTATTGTTCCTTTTTCAGGATTAATAGGTGAAGAGAACCAACCGTACTTTTGACCATTAGCAGGCTTTTCATCAAACATGATTTGAAATCCTTGAATTTCGTTATTGATGCTACGAAATGGAATTAACAAACCAGCTCTACCAACAGACGTCCAATAAGGTCCATACTTCCCTTCTTTAACTGCAAATCCCGGAACTCCATCTAGCTTAACTCCTTTAGAAGCAAGCTGTTTAGTAATACCATATCTTTCATTCATATCATCTGAATAAGAACGATACATTCTAATTTTCGCTACTTGTGGACCGATTTTTCTCACTTCTTTCAAGTGAAAAAGATGTGGCTTTTTGAGATCAAATTGCTTGATCCATTTAGAGTAGACTTCATGTAAATACCCAGGAGATGCTTTAGGTGATTCTTTTTGAATCTCAATCCTAGGTTTATAAACAACATCATCAAATGTACGACTGCCGCCATCTTGATATTCAATAGGAATACCGCATAGCTCACAAATTTCTTCAACCGCTTGTACAAAATCCTTACCTTTTAAATAAGGGTCATCATATTTGCGGTAGCAATAAAAACTAATTGCATCCTTTCCACCAGCAGTTCCACCAAAGTCCTTCCAAACGTGTTTAGTAGGATTAATGGAAAGGGACGGAGTATTTTCACCACCATTACGATAAGTAAAAAAGCTTTGTCCCGAACGCTGTAGAGACTCCCCAAGTTGTTGAGCCAAAAAAAGTAAATCTATATTTCTAGCCTTTTCGATAGTTTCTTCTGTAATAAATGCCACTTCCGTTCCCCTCCATACGCTAATTTGATATAAAACACAAAAAAGCCCTATAGAGAGGAAAGACACACTTGTGGTGTGTTTATTCCACCCTATAGGGCTTATAACTTCACTAAAAGGCTCAATTGAGCAAGAAAAATAACTAATAACTAAATTATAATCTAGTATTATCACGAATACAATTATAATGTTGCGATATTTATTCTTCTATTTCGTTTGAGGGATTACTCCTAGATCTTAATAGTTTATATATGATTTCCTATTTAAACCTTTTATCCCAAGTGACTACATTTAATAAAGGTATTATTTCACAACAATTCCATCCATGTAAAAAGCATCTAGGATTTTACCAATTTTAGCAAAATACCTTAGAGTGTATCCACCTGTGATATATCTACCATTATGAATTCCCATAGCTTTTCCGTAATTATATACCGGGCCTCCGTATCACCACCTTGCGAGTAATAGTTTACTGAAACAACATCTCTTACGGTATCTAAATCCGCACTGGTTGCACCAATGCTACCACATACTGTTTTAGCAGTTGTTTTCCCAACCATACATGCAAAATCCCCAACATAGTACGATGTCTTCAATCCAGTGATTTCATAACTATTTGAGTATTCTCCAAAAATGTAATGTGTTTTCCTGTTTGGCGCTAACGTTATGGCAGCCGCGTCTAAAAAGCTACTGTTATAATGATTTGCTACAGATCCAAACTTTAATGTTCCATGTCGAAACTCTTGGTACAACCCTGTCGCACAGTGCCCTGCAGTAAGGGTATAATATAATGTACCTGCTGATGTATTTCTATACGCAGTAAAAGCAGAAGTACAACCGTCCCCCGTATCTATATTCCTGATTTCTAGACCACCTTGAATAACTTCATTACCACTATATCTATCTGCTTCCACTACTTGGCTAAAATTATCTGTTAAGTCTATAGGAATATTACCTAAAAATTTCTGAATAATAGAGGCAGTTTCATATTTAACTGTTCGACACTTATATCCAATCTATTTAATGGTATGTTTGGAATTACTGACGTAATTTCAACTCCATTTTTAGTTAATTTTTCTTTTACACTATGTAAAGTATCCTTTGCAGTCATCAGGTCTTCTTCTGAATAGTTAACATTAAAAAATTTAATATTTTCATACTTTAATAATTTTTTTGTGTTATTCAATTCAGTAGAACTCCCATTTTTCAAACCAATATATACTGCTCCATCTTCTTGATGATTTACGTATAATCCACCATAACGACTTTTTTGTTTGCTCTTGAATTCAGCTTCGACCTTTGGTAAAAGTTTATCTAATTTTTCTATACGTTTAATTAATTTATCATGCTCACTTTTTTCTAAAACAGTTCCAAAATCTTCAACATACAAATCCTTATTAATTTTATGCTCTCTTATTAATTTCTCTACTTTTTCCTTTGAAGAATCTAGCCCTGCTTCTTTTCTAAACTTTATCCCATAACTTACTTCATCAAAACTGACCTCCTCTTCTATAAGTGTTTCTGAAGTAGTTTTACTTGATTTCCCTTCAGCTAAGACAGTCGTATTTTGAATAAGTAAAATAGAAAAAAAACACACAGAAATGGTAGTTAGCTGATTTTTTAATAATTTCTTCAATTTAACACCCCTATTATTAGAATTTTACAATATTTGATTTACCATTATATTACATCAATTGCAATATTTATAATTTATATTAAATTATGTAATATAATCACAGTATTGAAGTATTATGAAACTAAGACACTCTTTCGGAAAGGTGGTTAAATATTGAAATTTATTAAATTGATTTTAATTTCTGTCATCTTAACTGTTTTAGTAGCATGTGGTAAATCTACTGCGAATAGCGATTCATATGATTTAAAAGGGTATATTTTAGAAGAGAATAAGATGGGGTTCATTATGGTATCTGACATAACTAAAACTGAATTTGATGAAATAAAAGATATCCCAAAAGTAGAATTATTCGAAGAAAAAAAATATTTATATCATAAAGTAATTTATGAAGGGGAAACAAAAGCAAAAAAGGGACAAGAAGTAAAAGTTTGGCTTGGCCCTCAAAAAGTCATTAAAGACTCAGATCCTCCACAAATTGAAGCTAAAAGTATCCAAATCCAGAACTAAATATTCTTTGTCCAAGAGTAAGACTCAGTACAGATTCACAGGTAGAACTTGAGCTTTTTATTATTAATTGCAAATCGATTTCAAATCCACCTAAGTTTGTCTGTTTTAAAACAGATATTAAAAGAATCAAACTCATATATCGAGAGTTTGGTTCTTTTCTATTGTTTTCGTTGACCTATATATAAAGCCCACCAGCTTCTTTGAAGCTGGTGGGCTTTTTTATTTATATTAATTAAACAATATAGCTTTCGTTATTCAAATAGATCTATCGCTATCTATTCCTAATTCCTTCTAACTTTTAATTGAAGGCAATATATTTTATGAATCTTAATAGCTACTAGAGTAGGATTTACATAATTATAAACTAAGACCTCACATTAATGATACCAATTAAATACTTTTCATCATCCCACAGTTTCTGCATTTTCTTATATATTCATATTTTTTGACTGAACTGTCGAATAACGCATGATTACAATGATCGCAACGACCACTGATTTTATCGGGATGTGTTCGGTAATCATAAACAATACTTAGATCATACTCTACTGCTTTTTGGTTACCTAATTCTTTTGTATCTTCCATGAAATATCTTCCCCATTCACACAACTTTTCTAAGTATACAGGGATTTATTTTAACATATATTATTAATCCATTTTCACCTTTTCTTAAGTAATGGTGCTAATTTATCTTTTCTTTTTTTTCTTCTTTCAGCTATCAGCTCGTCCTGATTCTTACTTTTTAAAGGTCTAGATTTTGAATTTATATTAATTACTTTCTTATCGCTCAAGATAACCTCTCCCTTTGTTCTTCTTTAGTAGCAAGTATGTCCAGGAGAATCTAGCATTTATACATATCTAGTTAATAAATACAAAAAAACCCCTTAATAGATCACAATTAAGGGGTTTTTATTATTCTTTTACAGCAGCTACTTCTGAAATAGCTTTATTTATATCTTCTCTATATAAATCAAATTCACTTTTTGGATCTTTAATTGTGATGCTTGCAGGAATATCTGCAGTACCATTCAGAATACTTCGAGCTCTTGAATCTGCTAGATTAATTCTTGCTCTTCTTGCTCTTCTACGTTCTGCAATTATTTCCGCTTGGGACCTTACTGGAACCACTTGAGAACGAGCACCTAATTTTTCCGTACTAGATTTTTGAAGTGACATTAGATCCAGCCCCTTTCTTCTCTTCTCTCTCAATTTTATCATATAGAATACGACTTAAACCAAGAAGAATCTTGTAAATAACTCTTTTATCTACTATATCATTTGAAACAGATAATAGAAAACCTCTTTCATTAACTGACTTGTTAATCTGTAAGGAAATTATCCAAATAGTATTATTTCTTTCTTTTCCCATTTTCATCTTGTATGAAACAACTTCATAACCATCTTCTGGTTGATTATGATACATGTCCGATGTATTACTGTTAAACACATCTATAATAGACTGTATTTTTGGGTGGTGCATTTCTCTCTCCAAATCAATATATTTTGGGAATTCTGCCGTTGTTCCTACATCAGCTATCTTTTTTAGCTTCATTCCTTCTTGGTATTTATAAAGTGTAAAGTCAGATATGATCGCTAAATCTGGATAATCAAAATCATCAGACGATATTCTTAGTAAAATCTTTTGAATATGATCTATTAAATGAACCAAATAACTAACCGTTGACTCATAGACTTCTATTTCTAAATCAAGCTCTTTAATTGTGTCACGGTACTCATCCATTGCTGACTGTTCTCTGTTTCGCAATTCTAGTATTTCATTTTTCAGATTTTCCTCTTGTTTATTATATTGTGTAGTAATAGCCTGAACAATCTTAGAATCTTCGTCTTGTCTTGTTAGAACACCAGTAACATAGGCTGCCAATCCGCTATATGAAAAGTGTTTATCATACACAGTATGATTTAACAATTTATATTCAATTGGTCTATATTTCTTATAAGCCTGTAAATTAAAATAAGGATGGTAGATATTAAGCATTTTATGCTTATAAAAAGGAATTAGGCAAAGAAAGATGGCCACAAAGACTAGAAGTGTTATTCCAGCTATCAACCCCCAATGCAATTCCGCAAACCATGTGATAACACTGGCAACAGCTCCACCTATTATTGGAAGTCCAGTTAAGTTTGCTATTTTTATCTTCCCCACCGTTGTAACTGGGTTATAAAATTTTTTAAAGTCCTTTAGGATTAATAGTACCAAATCTCCGAACCAATTAGATTTTATATCTTCTTTTGTTGATTCAGTACGGAATATATCTAGAACCTTGTCCATTTTAGGGGCAAGATTATGTAAAAACCCATGATAATTAAGTTTCTTCGACATATATCACCACACCTCAAATAAGTAATACCGAATTTTCCTTTATATCTAAATCACTCTATGTTCACAATAGAAAATACTCCTACTTGGTGTTCTGATATAACTTTGTCAGTTACAAAAATGTTAACTCTGCTCTTGCTCTTAAAAATTAAAGTTATTGAACCTTTTCTTTATCATAATGAGGTCTAGTTTTCTAATGATACTGACAATCTAATTAATAAAATAAAAAGGTACACACCTTCGCCTCGTTAAATAATGGCACATCTTTGAGAAATAAAGTGTAGTATTTTCAGTTAAGTTGCCTTTCATTTGAGATAAGCTTGTCTACTTCTTTGATTATTTCATCTATTATTGGCAAGGCCTCTTTAGTAGAGTCCTGAATATTCTTTTCAAACATTTTATTTAACCCCTCACCCATATGCTCTACATGCTTTTTACCTGTTAGTAATTTCATTAAACGAGAATTAGATAATGCCATTATGGGATTTCCAGTTGATAAATTACTTAAATAGCCACCCAATGAGGCTGACAGTATTCCTGTCGATGCTTTCACAGAGATATCGATATTTTGGTTTATTCTCTCCATTTCAAGTGCCAATTCAATAAGTCTACCATGTTGGTCTACATTGAAAGCTGGACTATTAAAGACTAGTTTAATCGTAACAAACTCCTTTGACCTATGGGTATTATTATGATATCGATAATCCTTAAATAATTCTGCTTCTTTCCTTAGTAGAGTTAATAATTTTATTCTCTGAACCTTCTGGTCATTAAGATATTCCCTTTCATTATGCTTTTTCGTGATGATAAATGCAAACCACACAGAAATAAATGGAATAATAACTGGTATTACAATAGTTGTAATTATAGTAGAAACAATACTCAATTTCATATAGTATAACCCCCTTAACAATAATACGATTTCTATGAATGAATAGTTTCATAGAAAAAGGTATGTGTTGTGATTACGAAAAAAAATTAATAATTCAGCATCTAATAATGTAAAACTAATAGAACGTTATATATACACTTAATATATCTAGGTTAATACCATAATAATTCTGATTTTTCATTAATGTTATTCGAGGGAAAACACAATTGAAGATGTTTATATAACACTTTCCTATCTACTATTTAATTCCGATGATCTGATAGACAGTATTAACTATCTTGGAAGCACTATGTATAAGTAAATAATCAAGATTTTACAAGTGAAGAACAAAATTTAGAGAGGTCTACTTGAATTCAGTTTTATTAGTATCAGAAACGAATAGAGATAAAGAAGTTAGCAAAAAGTATCGATCCAATCATCCTATATTTATAATAATCAAAACCCTAAATTCTGATGAGTAGGAAGAAAAAAGTTATAGGACAACTACAGTTTCGAAGTTGTCCTATAACTTTTAAAATTTTATATAAATATAAAAACTATTTTATCTCAACTCATCATTCAAAGGTACAATGAATTCATCTAATGTCTTTCTCCATTGACGCTTCATTTCTGGCCCATATTTCAAAGGTCTTGCATCTGGGTTTACAGCTTTGTACTTATCAAATTGCTTGCTGTCAATAATCCCCCCGATGTTCGGAATTGGTTCTGTTCCTATGACATATTGAATTGCAGATGAATGCAGCTCCCCTTCGTCTACAAACCAAGTGTTCGCAAATTCCTCAATTGCTTTATTATAGGCTTCAGTAAAGAAACGTCGTTTCACAATAAGAATATCTATCTCTGAACTTATCTCTTTGTTATCAATAGCGTTTAAAATCCCACGGTAAACAGCTTTAACAATTTCTGATTTCTTGAGTTTTTGAAGTGCTTTTTCAATCTCGTCACGGATATTCTGATTATTGGCTGAGTACGTTTCTAGTAGTCGGTCAATATAAGTTGAGTCAATATCATAGATCTTAATCGCATTTTCTCCATAGAATTCTATGTCGGATAAATCTGGTCCAGTTCCTTCAGGCGATTCTTCGACTAGCGATCCCTTAACCGTATTGTACACGCCGATATATTCTTCTAAGGTTTTCACCTGTTCCTGAAATGCTTTTGATTTCTCCATATCGTCGTTGTAATCATCATACGTAACTAAAGCTTCGTAAGCATTATTTAACTCTTGGAACGCTTTCACAAATTCAATCCGAGTCTCAAGAGGTGAGTGCTCGTTTATATCGGTTGGATTTGGAACTAACGTTTTTAATTCTTTGTGTCCCTTTTTGAAGCGTTTCTTTGAGTCATCATAAGTTGGATAAACAAGCTTGGACTCTTCTTGTTCATGAGAATATAACTTAGTCGCATCCTTTACATTTTGTTCCATTGTCGAAGGTTTTCGGAATGTCACAATCAATCCTTTTGTCTTTCCAGGATAGGTACGATTGGTTCGAGAAAAGGCTTGAATCAAATTGGCATAACTTAAATTTCGATCCACAAATAATGTTTGAATCGTTGGTGCATCAAATCCAGTTAATAAGCGATCTACAACAATGACAAGGTCAATTTGTTTCCCAATTTTTTTGAATTCTGCCTTTTTACGAGCTAAGCGATTATTGATATCGCCATTATATCGTTCAATATCTTCTATCGACCAGGCAGTGTGATAATAATCGTTATAGTCCTTGATAATTCCTTTCATTTCATCTTGTATTTGTTTAGAATTATCTTCATTTTCTTGTATCGAGTAAGTGATAGCAATTCGTGGAAAATCTGGATCTTCAATCGTACGCCCCGTTCGAATCGGATGTCCAGCAAATTCTTTCTTCAACCATTCCGGGTCTTTAGTCATTTCCTTTATTGCATGATAGTAGCGTTTCGCCATATCAA
>NZ_JBLUOI010000121.1:0-10201 GCF_048059995.1 Metabacillus sp. YM-086
TTTAATATCATCAAGCGGCTCTTTTGTTCTCCAACCTTTTTGGCTAATAGAACGTTGCATATATTGGTATGTTCCATCGGAAATAACACCCAATTTATAGGCACGCATAACCATTGCCCCTATAGAAACACACCACCTCTTTTTAAGGGTTTTATAATACATCAAATCATTTGGGTGTATTGATACATCCCTATAAAAACTTTCTTTCGGTAAAAGAAATGCTGCTGCGAAATCATTTGCTTCTTGCTCTATTTGTTTAAATTCCTCTTTACTTAAGTCATCAAGGTTCATATAAGGGTCATGCAATACTTTATGTCCCAATTCATGAGCAACATCAAATTGGCGTCTATAAAATGAATTCTTATCATTTCCCAGAACTATTGAATAGTACTGCTTACCATTTACCTCATGTTGTGAGCCAAAGGCGTCTATTGACTTTTTATCAAGATTCAGGGAAGAAATAACAAAACCCTTTGTTTCAAGTAAATAAACAATGTCCTTTACTGGCTGGTCACTTAGTCCCCATGATTCCCTTAATCGTTCTGCTATTTCCTCCACATTTTCCGTATCACGCTCTGTGAAATCAGGAACATCTAATTCTGGAAAATCAACATATTCTTCAAGTAAAGAGCGAATAATGGTTAAATATTTCACTCGATCATGTTGCATCTCTCTTTCTTTTTTACCTGTAGTTAATAGGGAGCGAAAGTAAGTATTTCCTGTCTTTACTTCTATCGAATCTTCATAGAAATACTCTTTAGGAAACCTTAATAATTGACTTATTTGTAGTAGGGATTCAAATGTTGGAACAGCCTTATTATTTTCATATTTAGAAATCATTTGTTTACTTACACCTAAATTATTTGCAAGGTCGGTTATCGTAAGCCCTCTATATATTCTTCCTTCTCTTAGTCTAGAACCATTGAATTGTCGTTCTAACACGCCATTTCCTCCTTATAATAAGAGGAGTTTTTAACTATTTTCTTCCTCTATTAAATCCTCTTTTTCCTGCTTTTTTGTAGCAATTTCATTCTCAAAGTGATTTTTCCGTTCTTTAATTGATTGCTTAACTTTAGGAATTATTGTTACACTCTCAGTATTATCTACGACCTCTTCGTCTAATACAAGAATATTGCCATATTGGTCCTCTGGTACAAATGATGACCAATTCTCAACATCAAGCAGTTCAAAAAAGCGATTATATAACTTCGCTTCTACACCCACCATTTTTCGTTCTTCTTCCTGAGCAACAATAAAAATTACTTGATTAACTAAAGGATATTCTTCTCCAAGTATTTTTTGTGCTTCTCTAATTCTTTTAGTCTCATAATCTTCAGGTAAAGTCGAAAATAGTGCCATTTGATGATTATCTAACTCTACTGGTCCACTATTTAATGAAATAAAAGCATGGAAGTAATGAATTTTCCTTTTTCCAAGATTTTTAATCACAATCTCCAAGTTCTTTTCTTTTGTAAATACATATAAATCTCCTGTATTTTCATTTAAAACACAAACAAAACTCCAAATTCCTCTTCTTTTGGTTAAAACGATTAAATTATTTTCAAGAGCAATCTGTTTAATACGTCTAAATCGAATGTCCCAAGCCCCACCATTTTTAAAATTCCCTGTATCAAGTCCATACTCTTGTTTTATTTCGTTCACGACGTCATTTGTGGTTTCAGTAAATGCTCTCACCAAATCTCCTATAACTGATTGATTGATACCTGAAGTCATGTTCAACTACCGTCCCTCTCTTCACTATCTTATTTAATGTAATAATACTACATTTTTAAATAAAAGGTAAACCATTTGTTTTTATTTTATAAAAAAATAACCCTATTCGACAACGGAGTAAAGTTTTTCTCCTCTACTGATAATAAAAAAATCCATTGAAGTTTTGCTTCAATGGATTTCTTTAAATACTAAAATCTATGATAATGCTTCGGTTAAATGATACGAACTTTGGAGCGGGCTATGTTATACCACCAACCACTTGTTCAGCCACTCTTTATCAATAGTAACTTCAACTCTCTGCTTTACCACTATTTGTGGTACGGTTCACCAAACAATGAATTAAAGAAGGAACATGAAATCATCGATTTTATCTTCAATATCATATTTTCTATTTAGTTCTATGTAGTGATTTAATAGTTTTTGGATTTCTTCTTTGGTCGAAGCATCCAATAAATCATCTTTGAAATCCTGATACTCTTCCTCATCATCTTCCTCAATGTATGTATGTTCATCTACATGATCAACTAAATCCCATTTTATATACTTTAAAATTTTTTCATCACTGTCAAACAAATTCCTGAACCCAATTCTTTCTGTTTGAATCAAAACGTCTCCCTCATTTTCATCATAAAGAGTTAGGGAAAAATCATTTTCTTCAAGGTGTTTATATAATTGGAATGGGGAAAATTCATTGAACTGATTTAATGGAAATTCATATTCATCTTCTCCTGAAACAGTATTGCAACCTACCCGATAGCATCCACCTTCTTCAGTAATTACAATTTTTTGCCCATGGACTCCATGTATGTATTCTAAAATAAAATCTTTACTATCCTTTACTTTAATTTCCTTCATAAATTATCATCCTCCTTATCTGGTCGCTTACATAGGTGTTCACCTTCCCGTCTTATCGCAGAACATTTGTCACCGCAATTTATATAAGTAAAGTTAAACGTTCTTTTGATAACCTCCTGCTTTTTATAACCGGTAAATTACATCGTTTTAGATTTTTATTTTCCTTCACCAAATGAGCGGGAACCCAATTTTATGTTGAAGAATTTAACCCTTTAATTGACGTTCAAGCATACGAATTTCTTTAACAACTTGATGCTCAATGTTTGCGAGATAATCTTGTTGTTGTTGAGACATTTCATGCCAAAATTTTTCATAGAATGAACGGATAATAACCTTTTCCTCTTTTAATTCCTGTAATCTCTGATGCCTAGTATCAATCATCTTCTGCCACCCCCTTTAAAAAATTTAGGTTCTAATTGTCCCTTAAATTAGTTGTAACATAAATCTCAAAAAACCATATCAGTATTAATTAAAATTATTGATATATTTTCATATGGCTATAATTATAGTGAATTATTGTGGTTATCTTATACCTAAATACCATTATCTTCTTTATCGGTGAATGCCATTTAAACGGGGTTTATTTTATACCTATACCATTATATAGGTAAAGCCTTAACTTAAATTACAGAGCCCATTTACCCTGAATTTCTCAGTGATAAAATACTAAAATGCCCATTGCAATAAGATATCCGACATAACTTGTATCAGAATGAGAGATACAATTTTTAATCAGGTAAAAAGAAAAAGAGCAAGATAGGAAATTACTTCCCAGTCCTGCTCTTCCAATGATAAAGATTTTTTTACCGAGTCTATCACAAGTCATTTTCCCCGAAAACCAATTTTATTGCTTCTTCCTTAAGTTCTTTCTGGAAGTTTTCTCTGATACCAGCCTTACGGTAAAGTCTCCATAAGGACAAATCCCGTCCATCTTCCTGTAACTCCTTCACTGCCCATTGTAACCTTCTAATTTGAAAATCTTTAATTCTCTCCGTTTTTTCATCCAAATACCTTTTTGTCTTTGGCAATTTATTAAGGTGTTTTTCCAACAATGGCCTAATTCCAATTCTACTACCTATTGAACTTATCGTAATACGTATGGGCTTCCCGACAGATAACATATCATTGACTGCAACTCTTACATCATTGTAAATTTCCTTATCCCGATGTTCCCAGTCAACCCTAAGATTATCATTGACTTTGGATAATAGTTTTGGAGAGTTTCTATTCAACCAGTCCCTGTCATTTCGGTACAGCCATGTAAATACTCTATTGTTAAGTTGGCGTAATTCAGTTTTACTGCTACGCGGATACTGCTTTTTTAGATTAAGCCACTCTCCTCTGTATCCTTCTTTTTTCTCATCAAAATAATCTTGTTTAATGGAATTTATACTTTTGTCCTCTTCCTCACTTCTTGTTATCCAATATGTTTTTAAACTCAATTTCTTAGCATATTTTTTGACTGTGGCTGGATCTACCCCTAATTGTCTTGCTGTTTCCCTTAAACTTAATCTTTGTCTAGTAAGTTGTTTTAACTTGACTTCCCATACAGGACCAAATTGCTTAATTTTGGTTATATTGTATCTGTCTTTCTCACCTTGATCAGGACCTGTTCTAAGGTAAATAAAGCCGCAATCGCACCTAAATATCCCAATAGGACTTTTACTATCCGCACCATACTTTAATTCCACATCGTTAATTACAGGTTTTAAATAATGACTAGAAACGGGGTTCAAACATGGCCACGGTTCCTCCCCAAACGGTTTGTATTCAATTTTTTTATTAAAAAGGTCTGAAATGGTGATTCCGAGGAACCGTGTAAATAATAAGTGTCTTATGGGGTGGGTAGTTCTATTGCTTCTACGAAGAATATCATTCAGCCAATTGCTATTATTATTGATTTCCGATTGCATTTTTTCGAGTAGTTCAGGACCATAAAAGTCTAATAAAGACCTTAGCAACTCTTTTGTTCTTACCCGACCGTTTACATTTGCAAAACCCATTTCCTTTAACCTACTTAGATACTGCTCTTTATACCATTCTAACGGCTTATTTGCCATATTATTACTTAACAGAAATTTAATATCTTCTGTAATATTGATTGCCTTTTCCATGATTTTATCAGTGTAAGTTATTTCAGAAGTACTTATTTTGCAAGTTTCAGGAGCGGCTAATCTATAATCATGTTTGTTATATCCCCTTACTGGGACTTGGCTATCATACAGTGGGGTTTTATGCTCTGGACAAACAAGAACTCCCGGTATTTGATGAATTCTATGCCAATACAATTCCCCAAGATTATACATTTCCTCATCAGCACATTGGGGACAAAATTTAAAATACTGATTAAACTTAACTGAACTTGCCATCTGGCCAATCCTGTTATAGATGCTGCCCCCATTGTCCCCAATCATAGATTCTTTAATTTTAGCAGCACGTTCAGAAGGCAAAAATGCGGCGTAGAATGGATACAGTGTATGATTTGTAATTAAGTATTCGGATGTATAATGGTGTCCAACAGGAAGGTTTTCCATAATACGATAGATATGAGAAGGCAAGTCCATTATTGCTGTTACACTGTCCGTACCGTATATATCCTTTTGTGTGGCTTTGATACTGACATTTCCACTACGGACGTGGTATCTCGCCAAAACACTGTATAAAAGTTCATCTTTATAAGGTACAGGAAAGAATGTCACCATTTCTCATCACCCTGTCTGAACAAAATCGTCTTCATAACTCTTGATAAAACCACCGTTATTAAGAACTTCATAGGCTGGCTTGTTTTCTTTTCGGCCTTCAATAACTAAAATTCTTATATCATTCTCTACAGAAGGTTCTTCTTTCTTTCGCTGTTTATTTCGTTTAGTCGAAGCAGATATACCCTGTATTGTTTTAACAACTAGTTCGTTGATATCCAAATTACACTCTTTTTCGGTAATTTCCTCTACAACCTTTTGAATCTCAGTTGGTTCAAAATCCAATTCTATAAGTTTCAAAATTGCCTTTTCTTTTATGGACATACTCATTTCTTGTTCTTTTTTCTTTTGCGTTCTTTTTATTGCCTCCATCTTCATTTGCAGATCGACAGAAGCCCTTTCCCTTTCCATAAATCCTAAAAAATCTACGTCCACTGTACTGATATCTTCAAACTTTGCAATCTTGCTAATGTTTCCCGACTTCAAAGCCTGAATCATTGGCTTAACAAGTTGCAAATGCTTATTAGACACCTGACTAATTGTTTCAGGCAATACCTCTTCTTTTCCCGACATAATGGTCTCAATTTGAGCCATGGCATATAGTTTTACTGCGATATCAATAATACCTTGGCTTTCCTCATAGAGGATATTTTTAAAATCATCTGTTAAAGGAATCTGTTGCCTTGTCCATTGGTAGCCCCAAAGTGCATTAATCAATAAATCCCAGTTTTGGTTGTTTTTCAGCCTGTCCCAAATCATATCCCCTTGACCACTTCCTCGTCTTGCCTGTCTAAATTCGCTTTGCAAAATAGACAAGCCAGCGGGTGTTCCCACTAAAATAACTGGAACTCCAATTGTATTAACTAGTGTCACAAAGAAATTGAGCATTTTTTGATCCCCGCCACTTTTGGCTTTACTTAGATGTTGAATCTCGTCTATAACTAAAACACCTAGCCCTGTGTTTCTCGCTATTTGAGACATAATCACCAACATATCATTTATGGTTTTTCTACCTAGCCCAAACTTTTTGTGATACTCTGTTCCTAATAAATCGTCTACCTTTCGAAAAAATTCCAATGCTAGCCCTCTCAAAGAAGAATCAAACGGACAATCGAGTTTAAGCCATACAAGTTGATACATACTGAAATTTATCCCCTTATAGTCTTTGTGAACAATAACTTGAGGGTATAAAGATAAAATTCTATTTATAGCCGTTGTTTTTCCCATTCCACTCACACCGATTATCGTAAATCCTGCTGCAGTTGTTCTAAAAACACTGTTATTGCTTAATTCACTTTGCAACCCTTTGATGTTTCGATGTCCTTCCTGCAGACCTTGTGCATACCCGGATCGAAAGGGATTCCTTGCCAAATATCCCTGACGAATTACTCTGGAAATCCTACTTTCCAAATCCAAGTGTATCCATAACGGCTGAAAGCATTGGAATAATCTTTGTACCAAATGAATTCGATAATGTTTATCTAACATTCTCTCTTTGGGGTTGTATTCAGCATATATAGCCATCTTTTCAATGGCTTCCTCCGTTGAGAGGATAGAGGGAATTGCTTCAATGAAAGGATTTCCACTATACTCCTTTATTACTTGTTCCCCATATTCAGCAACAATTGCATCGCTTCCGTTTGGAATGATAACTTTATTCATCTTTTTTATTTAATGCCTCCTTCTGCTTTCTTAACAACAAATCAAAACCTGTATCCCCCATAAATTCGTTACTATCAGATTGCATAAAAGGAACAACCTTAGAGTCTTCTATATTAACTTTATCTAATTCAAAGGCCTCTTCTTCACGCTGAATGACTTTTTCAACAGCACGGTTTTCCCGAATGCTGCCTAGTCTGCTCCTTTTACTGCTTGCATCCGTTTGTTTTTGAGATGTTTCCATTTTGGCCTGTTTTACAATCTCTTCGATTTCAGTATTCAAATCAACTTTTGACTGTATTGTTTTCTCTTTGTGTTGTCTTTCCTTTTGTTTCTCGTATTCTAGTAAATAATTTATTTCTTCAACTACCTTGCCCTTATAACGTTGTTGATGTTCCAATAAAAAACATTTATCAAAACCCAAACCATTTTCATCCCGTAAGTATAGATAATCCATATTTCTTGGATCATAACTTATTTCAACTTTCCAAGTGCCCCGGTTCCGTGCTTTTTCAAACCATCTTTCCTTTAAAGACTGCTTTGAACCATAGAGTAACCCTTTATACACAATTCCCTTTGCAGTTACAGTAGCCTTGCCTGTTGGCATAAGATTGAGTTTTACAACATCTTCTGGGGCATGACGTAACTTTCCAGATTTGTTGTTTATCCCCCATTCCCAAAGTTGTATTGGAATCGATTCTATCTCGTCCTCCACCATCATTTCTTCACGCTGATAATTCGTAAGATAATGTTGATTATTATGATATAAAACACATTTAATAATCACTTGAGTAAACTGGTAAATATCCAATTGTGCTTCCAAACGATAATCACGATCCCCACGTTCTTTAATTGGCTTTACAGCACCCGGTAGAAAGGCTTTTGTTCTTGTATTGGTTACCCGAAATTGTTGCTCAATTATTCCTTTTAAATCAGCCCTGTAAGAAGGTGTATTCAGAACTTTTATTCCGAAGTTATTAATTAGGGGATCGACTTTACTTCCCTCTAATTCCCCTCGGTCGGCCAAAATGGATTCTGGAAGGTGCGCGACAGGCCACTCATGTTTTTCAATCTCAATTCCAAATTCCCGACAAAAACTAACTTTATCAGAAGCAGCATTAGCCAAAGCCATCATTGCACCCGCCCAAGATGGACCCTCTAAACCAATATAAAGACCGACTATCATTCTGCTATAAACATCCATTACGGAATAGATTACGGGTCGTCCAATTATCCAGTCACGATTAAATCTTGATAACAAGTACAAATCGCCTATTGTTGCGTCAATCTGATAAATTGCACCGGGACCTAATGCCTCTGTCGTTGACTCACCTATAATTGCTCTATGGTTTTGTTCATAATTTTTTCGACCTTTTCTTTGGCTAATTTCTTTTTTGATATCTCTTTCCTTTTCAAACCAATACCTAAACTGATTTAGAGATGGTAACTCTCCATAGGGTTTTATTACTGGTATTTCCACATTTCCTTTCACTTTACTATCCAAACTAAAATATTCTTTTAACATTAGTTCGTAGGTAAGAGTAAGTGATTTTTCGGTAGAGGAGTAATAATGCTTGTTTATAGCAGACCTAAATACTTTTTTGATATTTTCATCAATATTTATTCCCTCGCCAGTTACTTGTCCATGCTTTCTAGGCCTTCCCCTTTTCACTTCACTAGCCTTCTTTTCCTTACCCTTACCCCCACAAAGAAAATAGTCAGGTAAAAGGGCATTTTTTGTTTTACCGCGTTGCCAATACTTTTTTAAATAGCGAATAACAGTACTCTCGTGAACTTTGTGGACTTCACACTTTTTTAGTATTAGTTTTCTTCTTTCTGTTGTGTGGTAGACCAATGGTTCCAATTTCACAATATCCTTTATGATTTCCCAAGAACCGTCACGTAAAGACAGATGCTTTTCAGGAATATCTTTTTCATTTATCAGCCGTCTGAAAGGGTCCTTCTCAACAATAAATATACTCCCGTTGTTAAGCCCGTCTTCTACGTCAGAAATATTCCTTTCATAGGGCAGAGAGGTCGAATAAATGTTAATAAAATACCCATAATCATGTGCTTTATTAAGCCATAATACCCTTTCAACTACTTTCTCGTTTCCCGACGTAGTAAAGGAGATAAGATTATTCACTACAAGCATTTTCTTACCGCCTCCTCATGTGTAATTCGTGTATTTACTTCAATAACTGGATTAGATAGATTTACGTCAATTTGATTAGTCATATCTACTTCAATCTGTTTTGAAGCAATCAAGAACTTGAAAACAAATAACCCTGTACCTGAATCGTAATTAAACTCCTTGTCAAAATCGGCTGTTATCTTTCTAATTGAATGTTTAGCATCTATCAATCTTTCTATTAAAGCATTACCTAAATAAATCAGTTCATCACGTGTAAAACCCCTTTCAGCATATGAATATAAGCAGGAATGCACCCATTCAATATTTTTTGCAAAGACATTAGAAATTTCTTTTTGAGTAATAACCCCCCAGTCTATTCCTTTTTCCGACCAATATCGGCGTTCAATCTCTAGTCTTTCCAATGTCTTTTTCTTCTCAAGTTCCGAAGCCATTTTTATGGTTCTTGCTAATAACACATTAACTCCATCGGCTCTGTTTATTGTTATTAGGAAATTAGTGCTTAGTGTATATGGGTATCCACTTTCCTTATCCGTAAATAGTTTGAAATTTAAATCTGATTTCTGTTGTATTGTATCTTCAAGATCCAGTAGGGGAAAATGTTCTCGTATGTCTACAACTGTATCTTGCCACTCTAATATATAAAAATAGCGAGCCTGCAAATCTGAAAATAAATGATGTACTCTACCACTCTTCCACCCTAGTATTCGGGATACCCTCCCCATAGAAGGGAAATCCTGAATAGACAACCACGGTTTATATTCTTTACCTGCACCTTGTCCTCGCCCCTCTTTAACAAACCGATTATATTTATCCTCATTCCAAGATTGATTACGTTTAGTCATATTCCACTTCCTCTACTGCGACAAGTTTCTAGTACTCTAGTGAATTTTTAGTAACTCGATTCTAACGGGCCGGTTAGACACATTCAATATCCTCAACAATCTTTTTTATGATTTTAAGGGAACATTATTATCATTCTTCTACCACCTAGGATATTTACTGCAAATAACTTTTTCTAACTATGTTAAATTAGAATAAAGTTTGCAGAAGCGAGGAAGCACGTTCAGCCCTTATCTAATCTGACTTCAATGGGGTTATC
>NZ_JBLUOI010000122.1:0-10110 GCF_048059995.1 Metabacillus sp. YM-086
GCATTTATGGGCTAGATGTAATTTTTTAAGGAGGGAATAAGAATGGAATCAACAGCTAAGAAGCTATCATTTGATGAAAATAGTGAAGAATTGAAAGCGAAACCAAAGTTAAAAATATTTAATACACCAATTTTATGGTTTGCTTTATTTGGTGTGATTACGTTGATAAGTATGTATACAGGTAGTTTACCAGGAGGTATGATTGGTAGTTTGCTTGTTATGATTATATTAGGTGAAGCTTTCGGATGGTTAGGTGATCGTACACCAATCGTTAAAACATTTCTTGGTGGTGGGGCAATTGTTGCAATCTTTGGTTCTGCGTATATGGTCTACAGCGGGCTTCTACCAGAAACCATTACAACTTCGGTAACTGATTTTATGAAAACAGGTGGATTTTTAGACTTCTATATAGCTGCGTTAATTACGGGTAGTATTTTAGGAATGAATTCTAAGATACTAGTTAAGGTTGGATTGCGCTATTTCCTACCGATCTTTGGGGCTGTAATTGGGGCAATTATTATTGCAGGTCTTTTTGGTTCACTAGTTGGTTTTTCACTTCAAGATGCAATCTTAGTTATAACGATGCCAATTATGGGCGGTGGAATGGGGGCAGGTGCCGTTCCAATGAGTCAAATTTACTCTGAAATGTTGGGGAATGAACCAAGCTATTACATTTCAATGCTTGTACCTGCTCTTGCCTTAGGAAATGTGTTTGCGATAGTCCTTGCTAGTGTGCTAGATATGGTGGGACGAAGATTTCCGTCTTTATCAGGAAATGGTCAATTAATTAAAGGATTTACGTATGAAAAAACAAAGCAAAAATATGATATCGAAGTAATGGGTGTTGGACTATTAGCAGCTTTAACATTCTTCACGCTCGGAAATGTTTTGGGAGACTTTGTTCCATTACATCCTTATGCAATTATGATTATTTTAGTAGCTGTTGCAAAAGTGGCTAATATTATCCCGAAAATTGTTCTTGATGGAGCTAGTCAATGGTATCAATTTGTGGCCAGTAACTGGACTTTTGCACTATTATTCGGTATTGGTGTGGCATACACAGATTTAAACACTGTGCTTGAAGCTTTATCATTTCAATACATTTTAACAGTTTTTGGTGTTGTTTTAGGGGCGATTATTGGAGCTGGTCTTTTAGGTAAATTAGTTGGATTCTATCCAATTGAAGCTGCAATTACAGCTGGATTATGTATGGCAAATATGGGTGGAACAGGTGATGTGGCTGTACTGTCTGCAGCAAAACGAATGGAATTAATGCCGTTTGCACAAATCTCATCTAGATTAGGTGGGGCTTTGATATTACTACTTTCTGGCTTAATTATTCCACTTCTTGTATAGTAGACTAATAGAATCTAAAGCATTGGGACGTTCTCCCAATGCTTTCTATTTTTTAAAAAAAACGATGTTCAAGGTATTAAAATAGATACTGTATAAAGTATGGTGAAGATTTATATGGAGTTTATCTTGGTAGTGTTGCCGGCCTTTATTATTCTAGCAATAGGATATATTGGGCAAAAAAAGATAAAAATTGACCGCAAGTCTGTTTCGGTTACGGCCCTCTATTTAATGTACCCTTTTTTAGCATTTCGAACATTTTATACAAATGAGCTAACAATGGAATACCTTTATATTCTCTTGTTTTGTCTTTCGCTTTGCTTTAGTTTGTTACTTATAGTATTAACCGTATCGAGGCTAAGAAAGTTAGGACAAACGAAAACATCTGCTGTGATTTTATCAGGTGTATTTATGAATAGCGGGAACTATGGAACACCGATCATTTTGTTTGCTTTTGGAAGTGTAGGCTTTGATTATGCAGTGATTATGATGGTTATTCAATCGATATTGATGAATACAATTGGCCTCTACTATGCTGCGAAAGGCAGTGTGGAAACAAGTGGTATGAAGGATTCATTGATGAGAATTGTTAAGATGCCGATTCTTTATGGAGCACTAATAGGGATAATTGTACAACTAAGTACTTTTAAGGTTCCTGAATTTCTAATGAGATCTGTTGATATGATAGCAGATGCAACTATTCCAACCATTATGCTTGTATTGGGTATGCAATTAGCATCGCTAAGCCGCTCAGCTGTCAAATTAAAAAGTATTAGTGGGATTATTATCTTGAGAGTTGTGATATCGCCTATATTAGCCTGTATTATTGTTATGTTCCTTCCAATAGAAGGACAATTAGAGAAGATATTAATTGTACTTTCTGCCATGCCTACTGCTGCGAATACAACGATGTTTGCTTTACAATTTAATACTGATCCGGATTTTGTGTCATTTAGTACATTGGTGACAACTGTATTAAGCATCATAACAGTTCCTTTAATGCTTTTGCTTGTATCTTAGAGTTTTAACTTTCTAAATTAAAGTTGGGTTGATTTCAGTTGAAATCAACCCGACTTTAATTACAGTTAAAAATGCCTTTTAGATTTTATTTAAGAGTAAATTCTAAGTTACGTTGTGTAATTTTTCTAAACGACTATTTCTTTGAAAACTCCGCACGATAGCTACTATCCAAGCAATGAAAAGAATCGAATAAATGACAAGCTTTAGGTTACCTGAAGCGCCAAATATATCTAATACTGTATTGAGATTTGTTAAGATGATAAACCCACCTACAACCACTCCTAGTAAGTATGCAGGGATAATACGGACTAGCCAGGCTGCGATAGGTGCAGCGATCACACCTCCAATTACAAAAGCAGCAACCCACACATAGTTAAATTGTTCCCAGCCTAGAAAAATGATAAAACCCAAAGTGGAGGCAGTAGTAACAGCAAATTCACTAGTATCTACAGTCCCAATCACTTTGCTAGGAATGGCTCCTTTTCTAGATAATAATGCGGGGGTGTTTATTGGACCCCAACCGCCACCTCCTACAGAATCAAAGAAGCCAGCAATAGCACCAAGAGGAATTAAATACCATGCGGATGTTTTTTGCTTCTCCTGTTTTGGGTTCCACTTGAATAGAAATCGACTTAATACATAAATCCCCATAATCATTAAGAAGATTGAAATATAAGGTTTGATTAGATGACCCGGAAGGCTACTTAAAAATGCAGCACCGATAAAAGCACTGATTGCTCCAGGAATCATTAAAGTTATGACCATTTTTTTATCTACATTTCCAAACTTATAATGAGATATACCTGAAACAGCAGTTGTAGCGATTTCAGACATATGAATGGATGCTGATGCCACTGCAGGTGCGACCCCAAAAGCTAATAAAAGTGAAGTTGATGTTAGTCCATAAGCCATTCCAAGAGCACCATCAATTAATTGTGCAAAAAAACCGACGATCGCAAAGATAAGTAGTTTTCTCATTATTTACCCTCCAGTTCTAATGAATATATACTAATCATATGAGTTTAGTCGGAATTACAACGTGGATTTATGTAAAATGAAAGAGTATTTATGCTTTTCTGAGTATTTGCATATGATTAATCGTATTTTATGTGATGATGATCATTTTGTCTATAGATAATAAAAAATATTTATATTGAATAGTTGATAATAATTCTTTAAGATTGTATCAACTATAAATGAATGAGGATGATTGATTATATGTACTTAACATTAAAGGAAACAGCTGAGTATCTCTCATTGTCTGAAGATCAAATTGAAAATCTGATAGCTGAAAAGAAGATAAGAGCCCTTTTTGATGGTGAACAATATTTAATCAATAAAGATCAATTTAAAACACATTTTGAGCAGCTGGAAAAATATAAAGCTCTAATTGAAGAATACTTAAAAGAACCAATACCAGAAGATATAGATGTAAAAGATGAGGATTAAAAATATAGAAAAATAAGGGAGACTTTTTATTAAATTAATGTTATCATTATTAATAATAAAAATAAAAAAATTAAGGGAGCGAAAAGAGATGCTTTCTATATATGAGGAAAATTTTAGTGTGGCAACTGATGTTACTTTAAGAGGTACTTTAGCTATTCCAGAATCAAGCGAAGAGAAATATCCAGCGATTGTAATAATAAATGGCTCTGGAGGAGCTGATCGTGATGGAAACATGAAAAAGCCTGCAATAGAATCGAATTTATATAAAGATTTGGCACATTATTTAACACAGCTAGGATTTATTTCCCTAAGATATGATAAAAGATCTGTTGGTGAAAGTGATGGAGATCCAATTAAGTCAGGAATGATGGATTTAGTTAAAGATGTTAGAGGGATGGTTCAATTCTTAAAAGCTCATCCAAAAGTTGATCCAACAAAAATAATTTTGCTCGGACACAGTGAAGGGTGTATTTTAGCAACAATTGCACAGCAAGAAGTCCACGTTGGTGGAATGGTATTAATAGCAGGAGCTGCATCCAGTTTAAAAGAACCAATGATATATCAAAATCTTATTATTCTTGATGAAATACAAAAGTTAAAAGGATTAAAAGGAATGATGTTAAGATTACTATTAACGGAAGAAAAATTAAGAAAACAGTTAGACGATCTCTTTCAGAAAATGACGATGTCAGAAGGAGATACAATAAGATATAAACTGAAAAAAACTCCTGCTAGGTGGTTTAGAGAGCATTTTGCATATTCAAGTGAAGAAATAGTGGAAATATTAGGTGAGTGTGAGTATCCGATCTTAGCCATAACTGGTGATAAAGATGTTCAGGCGGACTACAATGATTTAAACAGAATTAACCAACTAGAAAAACCTAATGCAAAGGCTGTTGTTATAAAGAATATGGATCATATGCTAAAGGAGTTTAAAGGAGAAAAAACAGTTTTAAATTTAATGAAGCAATACAAACAAGAAGCAAAAGACCCTATTCATTCACAACTAAAAATAGAGTTGGGAAATTGGTTAACAGAGCAGTATTTATAGAATAAGAAACGCCTCAGTGGATATCCAGCACTGAGGTTTTCTTGTTCTTATTAAAGAATAACTAGCGGACAAGCTTTTCAAAAAAATAAAAGTTTTAGTGAAAGTGATACTAGTAGTTAGGAGATAAAGAATTTTGTCGAAATATGTAGATTTTTTAGATAAATTTCTAGCGTATAACACAAATGTTCGCTATAATGATATATTGAGAATGTATCTTTAGGGGAGAGGTATACAATGCAACAATCGAAACAACTAAGGTTGATAGGCATAATAACATTGATTGTTGGAATCGTCATTATAGGGACTATTTTATATAAAACAAAGGGAATTATTTCTGACGCTGCTGCAAATTATTTTGTTGGCAACACAAAAGTATCTATTATTACATCTGATGTTCTCGTAGACCAAAGTTGGGGAAGTTTGGCGTATAAAGGAAAACTGAAGATTGAAGAGATGTTTCCTGTTGATGTAACACTTTATAGTGAGATAGATACAGAAAAACGCATGAAAAAAACGATTGAAACAGCAATAAAAGAGGGATCAAAGCTAATTATCGGACATGGTCGTGAGTTTTCAGATGTTTTTACGGAGGTTGCTGAACAAAATCCAGACATCCACTTTATAACGATACATGGAGATTCAAAATATCCTAATCAATCTGTCTATACTTTTGACCAGGGAGAAATTGAATATTTTGCTGCTTTAGCTTCTAGTGTAGTCACAAAAAGTAACAAAATTGCTTTAATAGATGCTTTTGATGCTAGAGAAAAAAATCCCGAATTTGAAACTGGATTAAAGTATTACAAGCCAGAAGCAATGTTTTACTATCGATATGTGGATAGCCGTGACGACGGAGAAAAAGCAGTGCAAATCTTTCGTGAATTAATTAATGAGGGCGTTGACGTGGTCTACAGCAAAGGAAACTCTTATAATAGAGAAATTATAAATTTGGCTAAAAAAGAAGATATTCATGTGATAGGTTATCTTGATGATCAATCATATATGGGGAAAGATCATGTCGTAACGAGTGTTTTGAATGATGTTTCACAAGCGTATGTTGCGATTATGGAAGATTATTTCAGTGAAGATGGAATACCACATGGTAAAGTGATGTTAGGGGCAAATCATGGTGTATATGGCTTAGCTCCCTTTGGGCCGATGTTGACTGAAGAAGAAAAAGAAATGATTAAAAAAGAGATGGAAAAGTATGAGAAAGGAAAGCTAGTTTTTCCTTAAAATCTGAGGGGAGGGGTTGTGTTGAAGAAATTTTTAATGAATATGTCTTTTCGTACAAAAATTCTCTCAACCCTCCTCATACTAACCTTTGTGTTATGTGGCTTTTCACTAATTCTTGTTCAATCTATTGATGAGGTAAATCAAGTTAGTAACAAAATAAAACAGAAGAATATCCCTGAACTGTATTGGCTTTCAAAGTGGGATGAAGAGTTAAGTGTTAAGGGAATAGTGGTCAACGATTTCTTGGAAGAAAACAAGTGTTGTGAGCTCGCCGTTAAGTATCAATCGTTTGAAAACATAGAAGAAAGTGAATCTGGTTATAGTTCTCCAAAAATCCCAAGTTCTCTTAATAATATAAATAAGAGAATGGAATTACTAGATTTTATGATTGTTAATAATGTGCAAGGTTTGTTAGATTATCATGATCAAAATGGAGCAAAAGAATTTATTGAATCGAACTATTTACCACAATACAATTTACTAAAAGAAGAGATTAAGAAGGCTAAGGAAGATACTTATTCTAAATTAGATGGTCATTCTAATGAGTTTTCGACGATTATCAAAAGCTCATTATGGTTATTAATCTTTGTTACGATAGTGGCTATTTGCTTATCCATCATTGCTGCTTATCGAATAAGTTTAAACCTAACAAAGCCTGTAGAATCAATGATAAACAAAGTAGATCGTATTGCCAATGGTCAATATGGGCTAACTTTGAACTCTTCAGAACAAGCTGAATTTGAACAGCTTACAAATTCGATTAATCAAATGTCTATAAAGTTGAAGGATTCCTTTAACACAATTCTCAACGATAAATTATACAGGGAGCAAATACTAAATTCATTACCTGTTGGAATTATTACAATAAATGACACTTCTACCGAAATATCAGTCAATAAGACTGCAACGAAAATATTAGGTATGGACGAGCAACAGCTTAAACAGATTTTTCTCACACAAGGTGATATGAAAAATAAGTCTTTTTGGGAGATACTATCTTCAAAAACGGTTTATAAACATACGAAGGTTCCTTTTATCACGAGTGAAGGAACGAAGCTGCTGCTTGTTTCACAAGCAGAAATGCTGAATCAACAACAAAAGATTATAGGCAGAGTTAAAAACTTCGTTGATATTACTGAAACTGAAGAGTTGGAAAAAAGAATGAATCAATCTGAGAAATTAGCTGCAGTTGGAGAAATTGCTGCTGGTGCTGCACATGAAATTCGAAATCCTTTAGCAGTTGTACATGGATTTTTATCATTAATGAACCAGTCGTTTTCGGAAAAGGTGAAAGATCAGTATCATATGCCGCTAATTATGAAAGAGATTGAACGAATAAACAGTATTATTGAGGAAATGCTTCTTCTTTCTAAGCCAGGTGCACCAATAAGAAAAAACATTTATCTTCAACATATTATGGAAGAATTTTTACCTCTTATCATCCAATCTTCTGAAGATATTGAATTTATCATTGACCTACATCCAATTCAACTGTCCGTTGATCCAAAACAGATAAAGCAGGTTTTTCATAATCTTATTCGGAATAGTATTGAAGCAATGTGTGGTAAAGGTGTTATTCATATATATTCGGAGCTAACAGAAAGTTCATATCGAATTTATCTAAAGGATAGTGGATCTGGAATTCCATTGGATTTACAAAAAACAATATTTGAGCCGTTTGTAAGCTCAAAAGATAATGGAACAGGTCTAGGATTGATGATTGTTAAGAGAATTGTGGAAAATCATCAGGGAATGATCTTTATTCAGGAGAGTTCTGTGGATGGAACAATCTTTGTATTAGATCTTCCTTTAAATAAATAAAAAAGGCTGACTTTAGGGGTCAGCCTTTTTATTTTACTTCAACTTAAATGAACTCTTTAAAGAAACAATTCGGTTAAACACAGCTTTTTCTTCAGAAGTATGTTTCGGATCCACATTAAAATAGCCGTGACGGAAAAACTGAAACTTATCATGTGGTTGAACATCTTTCATATTTGGCTCTATGAAACCTTGTAACACCTCAAGAGATTGTTGATTCACATAATCGAGGAATGTTTTTTCCTCTGATGGATCTTCTTGAACCTCAGTTTCTTCTTTATCTTTATCAAGGATAAGTGGTTCGTATAAGCGAAACTCGGCCGGTAATGAATGCTTTGCATCCACCCAGTGAAGAGTTCCTTTTACTTTACGACCTGTAAACCCAGTTCCACTCTTTGTTTCAGGATCGTAGGTACAATGGATTTCTACAATGTTACCATCCTCATCTTTGATAACATCTTCACATTTAATAAAGTAGGCATGCTTAAGGCGAACTTCATTTCCTGGGAACAAGCGGAAATATTTTTTAGGAGGATCCTCCATAAAATCTTCTTGTTCAATATAGATTTCACGTGAAAATGGGATTTGTCTTGTTCCCATTTCAGGAACCTCAGGATTAATTTCTGCATCAAGCATTTCTACTTGATCTTCAGGGTAGTTAGTAATGACCACCTTTAGTGGCTTTAAAACACCCATTGTACGTGGTGACTGTAGCTTTAAATCTTCTCGAACAAAATGTTCAAGCATCGCTTCATCAACCGTTGCAACACCTTTTGAAACACCCGTTTCTTTTACAAATTCACGGATTGCTTTAGGAGTGTAGCCTTTTCTACGTAGGCCAGAAATGGTTGGCATACGAGGATCATCCCAACCATCAACAAATTTTTCGTCAACAAGCTGCTTTAACTTACGCTTACTCATCACAGTATTTGTAATGCCAAGGCGGCCAAATTCGATCTGCTGTGGCTTATGCTCCATTTCACACTCTTCAATAACCCAGTTATAAAGAGGGCGTTGATCTTCAAATTCAGTTGTACAAAGTGAGTGTGTAATTCCTTCGATAGCATCTTCTAATGGATGAGCAAAAGCATACATCGGATAGATACACCAAGCATCACCAGTATTATGATGTGTAGCATGTGACACACGATAAATAACAGGATCACGCAAATTAATATTTGGTGAAGACATATCAATCTTGGCGCGAAGTACTTTTTCACCGTTGCCAAACTCACCCTTGCGCATGCGGTCAAATAGATCTAAATTTTCTTCAATCGAGCGGTTGCGGTAAGGACTTTCCTTACCAGGTGCCGTTAATGTTCCACGATATTCTCTTATTTCATCTGCAGTTAAGTCATCAACGTATGCTTTACCTTTGTTAATAAGAAGAACAGCACGATTGTACATTTCCTCAAAGTAATCTGAAGCAAAAAACATGCCGTCCCATTCATAGCCAAGCCATGCAACATCTTCTTTTATGGATTCAACAAATTCTGTATCTTCTTTTAAAGGGTTCGTATCGTCAAAACGCAAATTTGTTTTCCCGTTAAATTCATCTGCCAATCCAAAATTTATGACAATTGATTTTGCATGACCAATATGTAGATATCCATTCGGCTCTGGTGGGAATCGAGTGTATACATAGTCTCGTTTTCCCGTTTCAAGATCCTCTTTAATAATGCTCTTAATAAAGTTTGAGGAGTTTTGTTCCAAATCAGATCAAACCTTTCTTTTATATGTATAAATAAGTCCTATTTGTCATTATACCAATAGAATTGAAAAAGGTTAATTTACTTGGTCATTTTTCTGGTAATAGTATATATCATGACAGATTTTCTCAGTCTGTATACAAACTTCATGATGAAACATTGTTCAAGCGAATAGATTGGCCCTTTTTGTATAAAATAACGGAGTCTACAGGAGGTGAAAGGAATATGCCCAATTTAAATGATAATAAATTTAGAAAGATTCAATCAGAAAGCCAAAAACAAGGAAAATCACAAGAGGAATATGCGGCAGAATTGGAAAACAACAAAATGAAGGCACAGAAAAGAAAATAGTTTTTTTGAGGTAAGCTTAGCAGATGCTTACCTTTTTCTAAATTTGATCCAAAATAATAGTTTTGTCGATAAAGTGTAGACTATGTCTGAATTTTACGAAGGAAAAATGTTTATTTTAGAATC
>NZ_JBLUOI010000123.1:0-211 GCF_048059995.1 Metabacillus sp. YM-086
GGGGTTTCCCCCTGTGAGAGTAGGACGTCGCCAAGTAATAGGAAGAAGATCAGTAGAGATACTGGTCTTTTTTTATAATTGCAATGTATGGTTTAATTTAAAAGAGGCTAACTCATTGAGTTAGCCTCTTTATTATTTATTAAAAGCTTCCGAAACCACCATGAACCTGAGAACCGCTATGAGCAGTTTGTGCATTTTGACGAACTACATG
>NZ_JBLUOI010000123.1:308-9079 GCF_048059995.1 Metabacillus sp. YM-086
ATGCTGTGCATCAGTTCCAGCAAACCCAGGTTGGAACATAGCTTGAGGTCCGCTCATCATATACTGTGGTGATTGTCCAAGAGTATTGTATCCGCCTTGAACCTGAGAACCGCTATGAGCAGTTTGTGCATTTTGACGAACTACATGCTGTGCATCAGTTCCAGCAAACCCAGGTTGGAACATAGCTTGAGGTCCGCTCATCATATACTGTGGTGATTGTCCAAAAGTATTGTATCCACCATGAACCTGAGATCCGCTGTGAGCAGATTGAGCATTTTGACGAACTACATGCTGCGCGTCAGTTCCAGCGAAACCAGGTTGGAACATAGCTTGAGGTCCGCTCATCATATACTGTGGTAATTGTCCAAAAGAATTGAACCCACCTTGAACCTGAGATCCACTGTGAGCAGATTGAGCATTTTGACGAACTACATGTTGAGCATCAGTTCCAGCAAAGCCGGGTTGGAACATAGCTTGTGGACCACTCATCATATATTGTGGTGATTGTCCAAAAGAATTGAACCCACCCTGAACCTGAGATCCGCTATGAGCAGATTGGGCATTTTGACGAGCAACATGTTGAGCATCAGTTCCAGCAAACCCAGGTTGAAACATTGATTGTGAACTGCCTAAAGCACCAAATTGTTGGAAACCAAAACCTTGTCCATTCATAATGAAGTCCTCCTTATAATGTGTTATTTAAATCCAAACAGTTTATTACCTAGTATGAAAAGTTACCAGTATTATTTATGCGATTTTGCATATCAATGTTAGTCATTGGTTGAAACATTGATGCCATTTGTGTCATTTGAGATTGAGGGAATCTTGGTGGTTGATAGTAACCATTTTGATTCATCCAGCTCCAAATGTCGTAGGCCATTTCCTGACATAAAAGTGCTCCCTGTACATGGTAATGTCTGATAGCTGGATCAACACATTCATTTGCCCAAACCATACTCATAACAGAGCCTGTTTTATGTGCATTTAAAACAAGTGTTGCGATCGTTTGATCCGATAATGTTTTTGTATTTGGCATTGGAACACCAAGTGGAACTTGGTTTTGCATACCGGTAGTGGAGTAATGTCCTTGGAAATCAGGATTATGATATGCCATATTATTACCTCTACCCTGTAGAAGGTTAAGGCCCTGCTGATATGCTTGAATCATTCTTTGTTGATGATTTCTTAAAATGCCAGCTAGTGTTTGATCATGACATTGATTTGCAAAAGCACCATGCTGTTCAATTTCAGCAATCTTTACTCGTAGTGCTTCTTGTGTCTCTAACAGTTCATGTGCAGCAAAGTTCATCATATAATGTCTCCCTCTAAAAAAATTGGACATGTGCCCAAAAAATAGTGTGAGCTTAGAATGGGGAAAAATTCTTCCAAATTAAGGAGGGAACTTTGGCCATTGAATAATTCATATCCGTGTTAATTTGGGTAAGTGTAAACGCGGGAGAAAATTCCTGATATTAAGAAAGAGTAGACCGAGGGAAAAGCTATCGTCGGTAACAGGAAAGATGATAGAAAACCCCTTATCAAGGGGGTTACAGCAATATACATATTTCTTAGAATCTTTAAACTCAGTTTCAGTTTCATGATCAGTTTTTTTAGAGTTTTGGATTCCTTTTTGGTCACAGTTTCAACACTTTCCTTGAAATTAACTGTTTTCTTTATTTTTTCACATTTTTATAAGTTTTATTTTCCATTATTAGTAATTGTTTGTACTCCGTAAACTTGAAAGTGGAGTATTTATATTTTTTAAGTGTCCTCAATGTTTCTTTGTCTAATGGACAGTATCATTTCTATTGTCAATATATAATGTTCCATCTTTATTTACTTCAGCATAAAAAACTTCTGATACAGAATTGATTCCTTTGCTAGTTAACTGCTGGTTTAACCATTCCTCGTTTAAATTTAACTTAGAAAGATTTTGATAATTCACTTTACCATCTGATATTACATTTGTTGGGAGTGGATAAATTTGTTTCGTGCTACTCTCGATATTCAAATCACCTTTAGTAATTGTTTGTTTATTTTGTTTTTTAACAACAGAAAGTTTACCGTCGGTTTCAAAGATCGCGTATTCAACATCAGCTAACGAGTAAACATTTTTCTGCCTAAGCATTGCATTTAAAGCATCAACATCTAGACGAACCTTTCTAAGTGTTTTTTCCATAATCTGTCCATCCTTGACAACGATAATCGGTTCTCCTTCAATAACATAACGTGCTTTTTTAGACTTGATATCAATTAAGTCCATCAAAATCGTTATAATACCCCATCCAACCAATGCAAGTACTCCATTTCGTATACTTAAATTATTACTCACAGCTAGGTTGGCTCCAATCGAGCCAATTGCGATCCCTGAGACAAAGTTAAAAAATGTCATTTGACTAACTTCTTTTCTACCCATAATTCGTGTCATTAATAACATTGTTGCAAATGACAGTAAAACTCTAAGTCCTAATTCCAGTACTGACATGAAAAAACCTCCTTTCCTATATTTTGTCTATAAGTGAAGGGAAATATTTAATGTGATGAAGAGAGTTTATATAAACTTTTTTAGATTGAAGAGCTCATGAAGATTGATCAACAATGACAGGTTTTTACCCATTTAATAGATAGACACATACCTAAAAGCAGGAAAAAAATACAATACTTTGGTGAAATGGGCTGAGTGAAGTCCAAAACAAGATAACACCAATTAGCAGTTCAATATAGGTAAATTAATTACTTAGCAAGTAATGAGGGATTACCATCACAGAGTTACAGAAGTATTATCATTTTTACTCAGTACTAGGGACCTTCATTATAGGCACAGGATATTTTGAAGACATAGTTAATGAATCTAAAACCATTAATGGAGTAGGAAATGCATTCGGAGATCATTCACATATAGAAATGACTCCCAAAAATTCGACTATCGGATCACGATGTTTTGGGACAAGTTTTCTTCATAAATTCTCATTTTGCATAAAAAGAAATGAAATGAATATAACTACGCACAATGAACCTGATTTTATAAGGGAATGGTGCTTCCATATGTTTGAAGTACAGAAGGAACAGGTTCTACATCTGGAGAAAAAACAACAGGCAGAGAATGCTTTTTTAAAAATGGGAATACTATTTTAGGTCTACATATGAAAGGAGCTATATACATGACAAATACAAGTATCTTATTTGAGAACATAAACATTGGTACAACAACGTTAAGCAATCGAGTGGGTCTTGCCCCAATGACACGTACAAGCGCTACCCCTGAGGGACTTGCAACAGACCAAATGGCATCTTACTATACATCGTTTGCCCGAGGAGGCTTTGGTTTCATCATTACAGAAGGGATCTATCCTGATGATAAATACAGTCAAGGTTATTTGAATCAACCTGGTATTATAAATGATGAACAAGAGCAAGCGTGGAAGAAGGTAGTGGATTCTGTTCATCAAGAAGGAGCAAAAATAATTGGTCAGCTTATGCATGCTGGTGCTTTATCACAAGGAAATCGTTTTGTAACAGATACGATCGCCCCATCATCTGTTCAACCAAAAGGGGAACAGATGGAATTCTATGGAGGCAAAGGACCCTTCAAGATGCCGAACGAAGCAACGAAAGAAGATATCACCAATGTGATTGATGGTTTCGTACAAGCAGCAAAACATGCAAAATCAGCCGGGTTTGACGGTGTTGAAATACATGGTGCCAATGGGTACATACTTGATCAATTTTTAACTGATTACACAAATAAACGTACCGATGAATACGGAGGATCAACAGAAAATCGTGTTCGTATATTAGTAGAAGTATCTAAGTCCGTCCGAGAAGCGGTAGGAACTGACTTTATTGTTGGTATTCGTATTTCACAAGGTAAAGTAAATGATTACACACATAAGTGGGATGATAAAGAAAAAGGGGCAGAAATCATCTTTGGTCAGCTTGGTAATGCAGGACTAGACTATATTCATGTCACAGAATATGAAGCTTGGCAACCAGCGTTTCCTGAAGGAGAAGGAACGTCTGCAACAGACTCTGCATTTGGAGATGGCGGGCCTTCACTTGCTGCTCTAGCGAAAAAATATGCATCTCTTCCCGTCATCGCAAATGGTCATTTAGAAGAACCAGCCAAAGCTAGTTCAATCATCGAAAAAGGTCACGCCGATCTTATTACTCTTGGAAAAGCAGCGCTTGCAAACCATGACTGGGTAAACAAAGTAAAGAATGGAGAAGCAATAGAAGATTTCCAACCTGAAAAAATGTTAAGCCCAGACGCGAAAATAAAGGAATTTGAAGCTTAACAAAAAGTCTCACCTCATTTATATATAAAGGTGAGACTTTTTTATTATATAAATAACATCAAAGGTTTGGTAAAAGGCTGGCACGGTTGGATAGATAGGCTAATATAAATTGATGTAGTTAATCGAAAAAGTTCAAGAAACAGAAAAAAATAGTTACTCTAAATACGAGTGAATGTTGTTCGTACATTGTAAATTATGGATTCACCATTACTCACTATTAAGGATATAATTACCACACTAAGAACATCACTAATATGTTTTTATCTTGATTTAAAAACCCTTTGGTTTTGCCAAAGGGTTTTTAAGGGAGCTTCTTTATTTTGTTTGTTAGAGTTGTTAAATCTTGTTTGATCTTTTTGAATTGCCATTATGTTTTTTGGGGTCATCTACTTTAAAAGCTGTTTCTGTCTCGTGATCATTCTTCAATTGTTCAATACTAGAGTTCTGAATTCCCTTTTTAGTCATTTTTTCACCACTTTTCCTAGAAAATAACTGTTCTTCATTAGTTATTTTCTCAAATATATAAAATTTAATTCTTCAATCTTATAATTAGGGGAGTAAATGATTTTTTCCTTTATTCCTATTCTCAGCCAAAGTGTACTAAAATTAATTGATTTGATCATTTTTAGTATCGATACAATATTATATTTTTGTTTACTTCAGCATAAAGAACGTGATACTGAATTGATCTCATTATGTTATTTTGACTGATGTCAAAAAAACCTAGTCCGGTAGTTCACTTGGTTAGAATGTCTGAATGTTACGCAGGAGGCACAGGTTCGAGTCCTGTTCGGATCGCCATTAGGGTTAGTTCTTTTTTTGTATAATTTTCACGGAAGTTGATTTTTAGGAACTTTCATTATATACTAAATATAGTTTATTACTTTTCTAATTTAAATTAAGGGGCGGTGATGGTATGACAAACAAAGAGAAACAAACAATTATAACGGAGTTTTCTAAATGGCAAAAAGAACAAGGTAAAGCTGACTCTACAATAAAGACTTACGTATGTGTTCTTGAGAAATTTCAAACATGGTTAGATGAACATAATAAAGAACTTGAACAGATCTCTAAGAATGACGTTCAATTATATATGGATCATTTAGAAGAACTACAAAGAAATGCAGGAACAATTGAAAAATATCTTGCAGCTATAAGCGTGTTTTCTCGTTTTTTAGGAAGACCTGAAATTATTGTTGATATTCAATGTGTAGAAAAGGTAAAGGATAATGAGGTACCTGAGTCCCTTAATGAACATGAAGAAAAGCTATTGTTATCGGCCGTGAAATCTGATCGAAATCTTAGGAACATAGCTATTGTTTATACTCTTTTATACACGGGAATTCGTATTTCAGAACTATGTGCATTAAATGTATCAGATATAAAGATTAATGAAGAAGAAAGACTTCTCCTTATAAGAGATATTAATGGTGAAGTTGAACGAACTGTTCCACTTTCACAAGAAGTTAGTATACACCTAAGTAATTATATAGAATCTCTTAAAACAGCGAATGAAGCATTAATTGTCTCGAGTGTTAACAAAAGAATAACTACTAGAGCTGTACAATATATGTTACAGAAATATGATGTTCATCCTCACAAATTACGCCATACATTTTGTCAGAAGTTAGTTGATAAAGGTATTGATATTCATACAGTAGCGAAATTGGCTGGTCATAAAGATGTTAATGTAACAAAACGTTATACAAATAACGTAGTAACAAACCTAGAAGAGGCAATTGATCAAGCTTTTTCTTAAATGATACACACGGAGGCTTTGTCTTTGCTCTTGAATTAAAATCCTATCAAAAATCCTGTGGAAATTTCTGCAGGATTTTTTTGTTTAGTATCTACTTAAGATGTATATCTTCCCACAATTGTTGTAATAGATAGGAATCTAATGTTTAAACTGAAATAACTGATACATATATAGCTAATTGGATAAAATACCTCTAACACATTTTTTGGGAGGTTATCATGGTTAACAAGGAAATCAAAATTACACTTACTGCTGGTGAGTTGGGTCAACTATGGGCGCAATATTTAAATGATAGTGCTAGTATTTGCGTTCTCACCTATTTTTTGGAAAAAGTTGATGATCATGAAATTCGACCAATAATTGAATATGCTTTAGAATCTTCTAAATCTCATATTCAAAAAGTTACAGCTATATTAACAAATGAAAAAAGTAGAGTTCCTAATGGCTGTTGTATTTAAAATGATACAGATTTAAATGCTCCTAAACTTTATTCTGACAGTTTTGTATTAAATTTTATCAACCAAATGTCTAAGGTCGGACTTACTTTATATGGTGCTGCTGTATCATCAGCTGCTAGAAATGACATTAAAGATTATTTCATTAACTGTCTTGAAGAAACAATCGAATTAAATAAAAGTTCAACTGACCTATTATTGTCAAAAGGATTATTTGTAAGAGCCCCTAGTATACCTTATCTAGAAGAGGTTGAATTCGTGAAAAAGCAAGGGTTTATGTTAGATGTGTTTGGGGAGAAAAGACCGTTAGTGGCATCTGAGATCGATAACCTATTTAATAATCTCCAAAGAAATTCGTTGGGAGTTGCAACGCTTCAAGGCTTTAGTCAGGTTTCGCAAAATAAAGAAGTAAAACAATTTTTTTTAAAAGGATTAGAAATTGGGAATAAACATCTTAAACTATTTAGGGGGAAATTAGAAGAAAGCAAACTTCCTGCTCCAATGTCCTGGGATGCAGAAGTAACAACTAGTACATCACATACATTTTCTGATCGCCTTATGATGTACTTTACATCTGGTTTAATTGCGATGAGTGTTGGATATTATGGAACCGGTGCTAGTCAAAGTCCTAGAGGAGACATTCCTTCCATGTATAACAGGCTATCCTTAGAAATTCAATTGTATGCTGAAGATGGAGCAAATATTATGATAATAAATGGTTGGCTTGAACAGCCTCCAATGGCAGCAGACAGAGATGAGTTAATAAGGGGGGAAAGTAAATAAGGAGGAATTTACTGTAATTTGTAATTTATCACGTGCCGGTATTGAATGTTTCTTTAATTGTTACAGTGAAAGAGTCTTCAACAATAACAGTGTGTTCGAATTAATTAGGGGTAATTACATGAAAGCAATACACTTATCATCGTCTGAAAAGGTTTTTATGGACTAATTATATACGGTAGGAAAGGGTCGGTCATACCTAGGATTATATTTCCTAAATTTAATAGTCCGTAAATATGTAAATAAGATAAAGATTTATTATAATGTTAATGGTTTTCACTAATACTACACGAAAAAGAGAGTAGGAGTGGATCTATCTTGATGACCAAGGAGCAAGGAAAGAGATTAGATGAGATACTAAATTTACAAGAGAAGGTTGTTTCCATGTGGTTGGACTATTGGAAAGACTTCTCACATCTAGGTACAGGACCATTTTGGGTTATTGTTTCAATGCTTGTTGTTCCTCTTGTAATTCTTTATTTTAAAATCGATAGAACAAAGGTTTTTCAGATTGGGTTTTATGGATTTAATATACATACATGGTTTACATATTCTGATGCTATAGCAATGAGAACAGGTCACGTATATTACCCATTTCAGGCCATACCTGTAATGCCTGTTAACTTTGCTTTAGATGCTTCACTAGTTCCTGTCACCTTTATGTTAGTGTACCAATGGTGTATTAATAACAATAAGAATGTATTCTTTTACGGTGTAATAACAAGTGTCTTTTTCTCTTTTTTATTTAAACCAGTCATGGCTGCGTGGGATTTAATCAAACTAGATAATGGAATGAACTATTTTTTTCTCTTTCTTAATTATTTAGCCATTTTAATTATTGCAATTGTATTAACCAAAGTTTTTCTTTACTTAACACACCATCAAAAATAAATAGTTAATGTAGCATTTTATCTAATAGCTTTATCCTGTTGTTGAAGAAGCTGTTAGCCATATCTTAATTTTTAGGTCTGTTATAGTCTGATTGCCCTCTTTTTTGTATATAAATACCATCTTTATTTTATTGATTTCTGCTAAGTGTTATGGTAAGATCTAATTTCTTCAATTACATTATTTATCTAACTTAAGTTAATTTCATGGAAGTTGATAAGAACGGGATAATTTATGTTATTATAAGTTTTGTGTTTAGATTAATTCTTTAGAATAAAAGATTCACAAAAGATATTGACTTCTGCGAAGTTGAGTGATAAGATATATCTTGTCGCTAGGAAATGCTAGTGACATTTATTATCTCTAAAAAATATTCAGAGAAGTTGACAACGGAGAAGTTATTTGATACAATAATTTCTGTTGCTGGTTTCTTTGAAACATAGCTTGATAGTTCTTTGAAAACTAAACAAAACAGAAACGTCAACGTTAACTATTTGTCTTTTATAGACGAAACTAAGAGCTATATCAACTCTTTATTGGAGAGTTTGATCCTGGCTCAGGACGAACGCTGGCGGCGTGCCTAATACATGCAAG
>NZ_JBLUOI010000124.1:0-9004 GCF_048059995.1 Metabacillus sp. YM-086
AAATAAAATAAGAGCAAGCTTTAAGGAGGAAAACAGATGAGCTTCAATCATCAAGAGATTGAAAAGAAATGGCAAGATTATTGGTTACATAATAAAACATTTAAAACAACAGAAGATACAGAAAAACCGAAGTTCTATGCATTGGACATGTTCCCATATCCATCAGGAGCGGGTCTCCATGTAGGACATCCTGAAGGATATACAGCAACAGACATTTTATCTCGTATGAAACGTATGCAAGGGTATAATGTTCTTCATCCGATGGGATGGGATGCATTTGGTTTACCTGCTGAACAGTATGCGCTTGATACAGGGAATGACCCAGCTGAATTTACAAAGCAAAACATTGATAACTTCAGAAGACAAATCCAAGCACTAGGGTTTTCATATGATTGGGATCGTGAAGTTAACACAACAGACCCTGAATACTACAAATGGACTCAATGGATCTTTTTGCAGCTTTATAAAAAAGGTTTGGCTTATGTAGATGAAGTACCTGTAAACTGGTGCCCTGCGTTAGGTACCGTTTTAGCAAATGAGGAAGTTATTGATGGGAAAAGTGAGCGTGGAGGTCATCCAGTTGAGCGACGCCCAATGAAGCAGTGGATGCTGAAAATTACAGCATATGCTGATCGTCTTCTTGAAGACTTAGAGGACGTTGACTGGCCAGAAAGCATCAAAGATATGCAACGTAACTGGATCGGTCGTTCTGAAGGTGCTCATGTAACATTTGATATTGAAGGACATAATGAAACATTTACTGTTTTCACAACACGTCCTGATACATTATTTGGTGCAACATACGCTGTTTTAGCTCCAGAGCATTCTTTTATTGAAAAAATTACGACTGAGGATCAAAAACAAGCAGTTGAGGCTTATATTAACGAAGTAAAACATAAAAGTGATTTAGAGCGTACAGAGCTTTCAAAAGATAAAACAGGCGTATTTACAGGTGCTTATGCTATTAACCCTGTAAACGGTGAAAAAATGCCAATTTGGATTGCAGATTATGTACTTGTAACTTACGGTACTGGTGCGATTATGGCAGTTCCTGCACATGATGAGCGCGACTATGAATTTGCTGTAAAGTTTGATCTTCCGATTAAAGAAGTTGTAAGCGGTGGAGACGTGACGAAGGAAGCGTACACTGGTGACGGTGAACACGTTAACTCCGATTTCTTAAATGGACTTGGTAAACAAGAAGCAATTGAAAAAGCGATCGCATGGCTTGAAGAAAACAAAAAAGGCGAAAAGAAAGTAACCTACCGTCTTCGTGACTGGTTATTCAGCCGTCAACGTTATTGGGGTGAGCCAATTCCAATTATTCATTGGGAAGATGGTACAATGTCAGCCGTTCCGGAAGAAGAACTTCCACTTGTATTACCAAAAACAACAGAAATTAGGCCATCTGGAACAGGGGAGTCACCACTTGCAATTATTGATGAATTTGTAAATGTTGTTGATCCTGTAACAGGTAAAAAAGGTCGTCGTGAAACAAATACAATGCCACAATGGGCTGGAAGCTGCTGGTATTATTTACGATATATTGACCCGGAAAATAGCGAGGCTCTTGCTGATGATGCAAAATTAAAGCAATGGCTGCCTGTTGATATTTACATCGGAGGAGCTGAGCACGCTGTACTTCATTTATTGTACGCTCGCTTCTGGCATAAATTTTTATATGATATCGGTGTTGTGCCAACAAAAGAGCCATTCCAGAAGCTCTTTAACCAAGGGATGATTCTTGGTGAAAACAATGAGAAAATGAGTAAATCAAAAGGAAATGTTGTGAATCCTGATGAGATTGTTTCATCACATGGTGCAGACACGCTTCGTCTTTATGAAATGTTTATGGGACCATTAGAAGCATCAATCGCTTGGTCAACAACAGGTCTTGACGGAGCAAGACGTTTCTTAGATCGCGTATGGCGTCTCTTCATTGAAGATAATGGTGAATTAAGTCCGAAGGTTGTTGATGAAGCAAGCGATGCGCTTGAACGCGTTTATCATCAAACGGTCAAAAAAGTATCAGAAGATTTGGAAGGACTGCGCTTCAACACAGCTATTTCACAGCTGATGGTCTTCATTAATGAAGCATACAAACAAACAGTGCTTCCGAAAGAGTATGTAGAGGGTGTTGTGAAGCTTCTATCACCAATCGCCCCTCATTTAGCTGAAGAGCTATGGAGCAAATTAGGTCACAGTAGCACAATTTCTTATGAAGCTTGGCCGACATTTGACGAAGCGAAACTTGTTGAAAATGAAGTAGAGATCGTTGTTCAGGTAAACGGAAAAGTCCGTGCAAAGCTTTTAGTAGCAAAAGATGTTACAAAAGAACAGTTAGAACAAATTGCATTAGAAGACGATCGTGTGAAAGAACATGTAGAAGGAAAAACAATACGAAAAGTAATTGCCGTACCTGGTAAGCTTGTGAATATTGTGGCGAACTAGTACGTGTTTTGGAATTGGCAAGCCCGGCTCAGTGAGAGTCGGGCTTGCTTGTTTTTTTGCTTGTGTATGTCGTAGATTGTCGAAGAACTAATATCTGGTCAAAATCAGCAAATAAACTGTGAAAATTAGCAAATAAATCATAGAAATTGACTAATATATTGGACAAAATATCAAATATATCTCAAAAAGCATCAAATAAAGAAATTCTGCAAACTAGCACCTCACAAACTACTTTGATATAATGCAACTATTAAAACTGAAAGGGTGTACATAATGTCTGAATTTAAAGAAATTTCTCCTGAAGAGGTACAAAAAAGATTAGAAAATGGGGAAAAGCTTGAGCTAATAGATGTTCGTGAAGACGAAGAAGTAGAAGCAGGCATGATTCCGCAAGCGAAGCATATTCGTATGAATGATATTCCGGAGCATTTAGATGCACTTGATAAAGATAAAGAAACGATTTACATTTGTCGCTCAGGTGGAAGAAGCGGAAATGTTTGTGCTTATTTACAAGACAAAGGATACGATGTTGTTAACATGACTGGTGGCATGCTTGATTATAAAGGTGAAACAAAGCCAAAGAGTCAGCTAGCGTAAATTAAATAAATAAACGGAATTTTTCCAGTTAGAATGAAGAATGGAACTTGTTTGGGGGGGTATAAACGGATTTTTTCCGGTTATGCAAAGTAAAATGGTCCATTTTCATCTTTTTTGATGAAATAGGCGGAATTTTTCCGTCTATTTAATCTATTTTTCGTACTATTTCCTCATTAAGAGGAACTTTTCCGCTTATTTTAGTAGCTTATTTTCTGGCGATTCTTGATGAATTGGAAATCGCTTAACCAGGTGCTTATCTTGGTATAAAAAATGCTTGGAGCATATATGTCTCCAAGCATTTTACTTTTCCCGGTAAATAACAAGTGCTGAGTAACAATAGATTTGTTCTCCATCCTCGTCTATGGATACTGATACGCTGAACTTTATATCTCTAACCTGATTTTCTCCGAGGTCTGCTAGAAACCCATTGATTTCTTCTTCTAAATCTTTTTCGTGTTCTTCATCAAAAAGCGCCACTTTTAACATCATGATCACTTCCTAATTTCCATTTTAATAATCTGTATGACAGCTTGTCTAAATTTATTACTAGAATGGAGAAGTGATTTTATTCTTTAGAGTAAAGAGCAGCATTTGTTCCAGCGAGACGCCCGGTTACTAAAGCTGACGTAATATTATAGCCACCTGTGTAACCGTGTATATCTAGTATCTCACCACAGAAATATAATCCCGCTTTTAGTTTTGATGACATTTCCTTCGGGTGAATTTCTTTTACTGATACACCACCTCCAGTTACAAAGGCTTTCTCAATTGATAGTGTACCATGGACCTGAAATTGAAATTGCTTGCAATCTTTTACGAAAGAGCGCAATTTTTCATTTGATAGATTATCATACGTAACTAACGTATCAATTTGATTTTTTTCTAACAAAAAGAGTAAGTAACGTTCAGGTAGCAATCCTTTTAACACGTTTTTTATCGCTTTTTTTGAATCCTGTTTTAAATCTTTAACAATAGATTGAAAAAGCTGTTCCTCATTTTGATCAGGCAGGGCATCAATACTGACAGTAACGGCATTTGTTTTGAACTTTTTCATAGCCTTGACCACATATTGACTACATCTTAATACAGCTGGACCGGATATTCCGAAGTGAGTGAAAATCATATCCATTTTATGGGTAATAATTGTTTTTCCTTTTGGATTAAGGACACTGAGTGCCACATCACGTAAAGAAAGTCCTTGTAGAGCTTTCTCCTGGATAAATGGTTCATTCGAGGTAATAGGCACTTCAGTCGGAAACAATTCGGTAATCGTATGTCCGGCATTTTCAGCCCAGGCATATCCATCACCTGTACTCCCAGTATGTGGTACGCTTTTTCCACCAACAGCTAGTACAACTGCTTTTGTTATAATTGTTTCACCGTTAACTAGTACAATGCTTGTTACCTTTTCCTCATCGTATATCACATCTTTTACAGGTTCATTTGTACGTATTTCCACGTTTAATCGCTTTAATTCACTTATTAGTGCATCAACGACTGATTGCGCTTTGTCCGTGACGGGAAACATTCGACCATGATCTTCTTCTTTTAATTGAATACCTAGATTTTCAAAAAAACGGATAATATCTTCATTGCTGAATTCGGAGAAAGCACTATATAAAAAACGGCCATTTCCGGGTATATGTTTAATAATCTCATCTATTGGCAATCGATTTGTTACATTACAGCGACCACCACCTGATATGGCAAGCTTTCTTCCTAGTTTATTTCCTTTATCTAAAAGAAGTACACGAGCTCCTTTTTCTCCTGCAGCAATGGAAGCCATTAATCCTGAAGGACCTCCACCAATTACAACTACATCATATTTCATTTAATCCACACCTTTTTCACTTGTCTGCTACCATATTATATCTGAAGAACGTAAAAAGTAAAAAATGTGATGAAAAATAATGATGAATCACAATGCTTATGGTATATATGTGGGTTTATGGTAAAATAGAAAAGTTGAATCTTCATAGAGAAGAATGGTGAGTAAGAAAAATGTCTAATAATTTGTTACGAGGAACGTTCGTATTAACATTAGGTACATACATATCAAGAATTTTAGGAATGATTTATTTAATTCCTTTTGCAGCGATGGTGGGAACAACTGGTGGTGGATTGTTTCATGCAGGATATGCACAATATACAATTTTCTTAAGCGTTGCAACAGCAGGGTTTCCAGCAGCTGTATCTAAATTTGTTTCAAAATATAATGCTTTAGGAGATTACCAAACGAGCCGAAGGATGTTTAAGGCAGGCATACTTGTTATGCTCATAACTGGCTTACTTGCTTTTGCTATCTTATATATGCTGGCACCATGGTTTGCAATTGCAGCACTTGCTGAAAGAGAGCTTAATGGAGTAACAGTTGAAGATGCAACTCTCGTCATCAGAATGGTGAGCATTGCGCTTATTGTTGTTCCGCTAATGAGCTTAATAAGGGGCTTCTTTCAGGGGCATCAATCTATGGGACCTACAGCAGTTTCACAGGTTGTTGAACAGCTTGTCAGAATTGTCTTTTTGTTAGTTTCAACTTACATCGTGATGAATGTATTAAATGGTGGACTTGTTTTGGCAGTTGGCTATGCTACATTTGCTGCGTTTGTTGGAGCAGTAGGCGGGTTAGTTGTTTTGTTTATCTATTTGGTGAAACGAAAGGGTACACTCTTAGCTATGCAGGACAATCCAATTCAAGCTGAACCAATGCCACTCGGCAGAATGTTTAAGGAAGTATTTCGTTATGCAGGACCATTTGTTTTTGTTGGATTGGCAATCCCCATTTACAATTACATCGACACGTTGACTTTTAACCGTGCAATGTTAAGTACTGGAAATGAACAGTCATATACAATGGATATGTTTTCTGTGTTACTTCTTTATGTGCCAAAATTAGTGATGATTCCAGTATCATTAGCTACAGCCTTTGGATTAACACTGATTCCAACTATTACAGAGTCTTTCTCAAATAATAATCGGGGCTTACTACATAAACAGATTGATCAAACTTTACAGGTGATTATGTTACTTGTTTTACCTGCTGTGATTGGTCTTTCTGTTTTAGCCGGACCAGCCTATAATGTGTTCTACGCGGGAACATCAGAAGAAATTGGGAAGCATATTCTAATGTGGTATGCCCCTGTAGCTTTACTTTTCTCTCTTTTTACAGTGAATGCAGCGATCTTACAAGGTATTAATAAACAAAAGCTTGCGGTGATTAGCTTAGTCATAGGCTTAATTGTGAAGCTTTCCTTAAATGTTACGTTAATTGAGCTTTATGAAGGAGTAGGCTCAATTATCGCAACTGCAGCAGGCTACATTGTATCGTTAATCTATGGGTTTGCGATGATTAAACGCCATGCAGGTTATTCTTTTAGACTCCTAATTAAGAGGTCGTTATTAATTACAATACTGTGTATCTTTATGGGGCTTGTTGTTTCCGTGGTATTTTCTATACTAAGTATTTTTATTAATTACTCAGTTAGTCGTATGAATGCTGTTATTGTTGTTGGAATTGCCGTCGCAATTGGTGGAGCAACATATGCCTACTTAACATATCGATCTCATTTGTTAGAAAAATTATTAGGAAACCGTTTAAACCGTTTTTTACCAAGTAAAAAACGATCAGTTGAATAGGTTGAATTAATGAAATAAGTTAAAGATAACAAAGAACTCGGATTCTCCGAGTTTTTTTACTAAAAGTTGTTTCAGTTAAATTCTTTGATTTAAAATATCAAAATGATAGTGGAATGAAGTGGAAGACAATTGACTCCTGCGGGAGCTAGAGGAAAGGCTGAGACCCCGCAGGCAAAGCAGAGGAGGCTCAAGCTTCCTCCCCGCGGAAAGCAATTGTCTGGAGCGCAATGGAACGGACCTGTTCTTAGGTTAAATGAAAAATACGACAAGATATCAACAAATAGACTTAAATTAAAATATCTAGTTCCGTTAGGGGGGCTTACATAATATGAGAATTGATAAACTATTAGCAAATATCGGCTTTGGAAGCCGAAAAGAAGTAAAACAATTACTTAAGACAGGAGCTGTAAAAGTTGAAGGAGAACCAATAAAGGATCCAAAAACACATGTGGATCCTGATCATCAACACATTACAGTAAATGAAGAAAAAGTTGAATACAAAGAATTCGTTTACTTACTAATGAATAAGCCGGCAGGATATTTATCCGCAACAGAAGATGAGTATCAAGAAACAGTCATTGATTTACTGGAAATGGAAGACGCTGTTTATCAACCGTTTCCAGTTGGTCGTCTTGATAAAGATACGGAAGGGCTATTACTTTTGACGAACGATGGACAGCTTTCACATCAACTGCTGTCTCCTAAAAAACATGTTCCAAAAACTTATTATGCAGACATATTAGGTGAAGTAACTGAAGAGGACATCGAGTCCTTTAAGAATGGTGTGACATTGGATGATGGTTATGTAACAAAGCCTGCTAAACTTGAAATTCTAACAGCGGGGAATCAATCGACCATTCATATTACCATAACAGAAGGTAAATTCCATCAAGTAAAACGTATGTTTGAATCTGTTGGAAAAAAAGTAACATATTTAAAAAGAATATCGATGGGACCAATTGTTTTAGATGAGGATGAACTAAAAATAGGAGAATATCGCGATCTAACAGAGGAAGAAATAGAGGCATTAAGAAATGCTAAACCGATAGAATTATAAAAACATTTAGGCAAAAAGGAGGAACCTTGATCATAAGGTTCCTTATTTTATGTATATAGGAATGTTTATTTTTGATCTTACGAAGACATCTTAACTTTCTTCTTTGTAGTGGCCCATTTACCTCTTGTAGGGCTGTGAACCAAATCGTTATATGCTAACACATTTAAATCACGTTGTATGGTTCTTGATGTTATACCAAATTCGTCAACGAGTTGCTGTGTCGTCACAGTTCCCCGCTCATTAATAAACATGTAGACTGATTTGATTCTGGTTAGCATACGGTTTGTTGAAGGTTTCAAAAAACCACTCCTTATCGTTTGATCGCACTGGCAATGCCTACTACAACCTTTCGATGACTGCTCTTTCAGATGTCACTTCATACATATTTAGTTTTATGCGGTAAAACGTTACAACAATATTTTACACGATTTCGACAGTAATAATCCATAGAAAAGTTTCAATTTACACAATATTAACATTTTTATTCCAAGATAAACAAGCACGCGCGTACTTAACACAATAAATCTATATGCCCATTGTTCTGAATAGTATGACATTAAAATGAATTTTTTTATGGTTTTTGAATCTTTTTCCATCTTCCGAGCGTATTAAATTAAACAAGGAGGATCAAAGATGAGTATTTTAGCAGTGAAAATTGAAGAAGCAGGGTATGAAGAAAAAGATCCTGTTATTCAGGGAATTGATTTTCATTTACATAAAGGAGAATGGATTGGTTTAATCGGTCCGAATGGTGCAGGTAAAAGTACAACAATCAAGACTCTCTTAGGTGTAATGGAATATGTGAAAGGAGAGATATACAAGCAACCATGTAGTAGGTATGCATATATACCTGAAAAACCTATCTTCTATGATCATTTAACCTTGTGGGAGCATTTGGACCTCCTAGCTGCAGTTAATGGAATCAATGATAGGATTTTAATTGAAAGAGCTAATCTCTACTTACATGCTTTTAAAATGGAAAAAGTAAAACATGAGATGCCATCCACCTTTTCAAAAGGAATGCAGCAAAAAGTAATGATCATACAAGCTCTTGTATTACAACCTGATTATTATATTGTTGATGAGCCTTTTATAGGTCTTGATCCGAGTGCTACTAAAATGTTTTTAACTGTTATGGAAGAAGAACAAAATCGCGGTGCCGCTATCTTAATGTCAACTCACGTGTTGGACACGGCTGAAAAAATATGTGATCGGTTTTTACTCGTATCAGGGGGAACAATGGTTGCTCAAGGAACAATTGAG
>NZ_JBLUOI010000125.1:0-8736 GCF_048059995.1 Metabacillus sp. YM-086
TTAATTTTTTATTCATTGCACTAGCGTTATTAACCATATATTCTTTTAACGACCAAGAAGGATCAAATTTACCTTCGATCTCCGATTCAGGAATGGTAAGTAAGCGATTCTTTAGTGCCATTTCTACTACCTCTAAAACATCACTTTCGCTGCCGTTTATCTTCAGGGCCCTTAAATTTGGATTTAAATGTTGAAAGGCTGGATTCTGAATGACTTCCAAGTCCTCGATCATAAATCCAAAAAGACCGGCATAATGGTCACTCCACTCCGGTGGTAACCCAAAGCGTGAAATCATATGTTGAGCAACATCTTCTTTGATGTTTCCATGAAGAGATAAGATATACCCCCTCGTGTTCTTATCACTATCAATAACACCAGATAAACCATCTAAAGTAGTCAATGAGTTATAAATAAAGGCATGAGCCACATCACCAATTCCTACTTTACGTTCAATCCTCCTAAAAGGATCGTGACCTCTTGTAAGCTCCTTTCCTTCTACAACCACTGTTCTACCTTCAATAATACCTGCTGTTATAGCAGTAACCGCTTCTGGAATTCCTATATAAGAGGCAGCTAACACATGATCTTCCTCTTTCACAATAAATTGTAATTTTGCTTCAAAATGACGATCAGTACTCTGTAAATAAATATTCATACGTATTTTGCCATGACTTTTATTAGGTAGGGATATACCCCTGACCTAAAAAACAAAGTCAGAGGACAATCCCTCCTTTTATAATTTCATTTTTCATTCAAAAAAACATGGTAAATCAAACGATAACTGTTTGTCTGATCCTTCTGCCTTCTTTATAAAGTCTACTAACGATAGCGGATTTTTCTTTTCCCATTTAAGCGTGTGTCCCATTTCCTTTTCCATACGAATTAATTCGTTAAAATCGTCAGGGTAAAGTTCTGAGACCTTCTTCATCTCATTCGGTGAAAGAAAAATACAAAACTTACAGCTGCATCGTGAAACATATTGATAACAAGGGTGTGGCTTAATTCCAGCAAGCTCATTTAGTTTCATCACCTGATCCTTCATTAAATGATGGATAGGACGAAGCCAATCAACGTATCGCCCTTTTGTTGGTGCGTTTGCTGTCTTGTAAACTTGGAAATTAGGCTTATTAGCACGTCTTGGACTTTCTTGCGCCCTTTCACCGCTAACACACAAATAATTTCCAGCACCTAAGCTCCTTACCCACTTACTGTAGGTATCTCTTTTTTGGTAAGATGTGCAATACTGAGTTGCCCCTGAAGGCCATTTTCCCCTATCAATTATTCTTTCTTTTAAACTTTTATCTGGGTTAAGAATAACCATTGGCAATCCTAAAATATCTTGACAATACTCTAGATATTCATCAGTTTCCTTCCAATCAAAGAATGCCTCTTGCTTACCATCCACCCTAAAATGAACCATCTCTATTTGTTCTTTCGGTACACCGTAACCGTATAAAAGGAGTAAAACACAGGCTATACTGTCTCTACCTCCACTAAAATTACAATGAATTCGATAATCTCCAAATGGTTTCATTTCATCAGGCAGCGGGACAATTAGACTTTTAGCATACTCAGTTAATTTATCAATGTTCATAAAAATAGCTACTATTCTTTACGAACAGTAGCTTGCCTCCTCTCATTATAAAAATGAATATAGTAATCTCTTAATATAGAGTAAAAACTTCCTCTAAAGATAAGTTCCTTCTTGAACTTTTCTCCACTAAGTAAAAACCATTTGAATAATAATGATCTACCTGCTCCTTACGTAAAGAAGGTGGGGTATACCTCATCATAAAATCAGCTTCCATATCAGTTGCAGAATCAAACCAATCAAAGTATTCAGACCAATTAATATGAGCATTCCTACTTTGTATAGGGCTTCTTTCTCCAACGAAGATAGTAAAAGTCCATTCCTGCTTGTCTCTTTGTATATCTGCTCCAAGAATCTCCCAAAAGATAGCATCCTGACTGGTAGTGAATCCATGAATAGAATGTATACTTTCCATCTTGCAAAGGCTTTTCACCATTAAAGATTGTCCGTAAATTCCTTTAAAAGATTGAAGATCATAAATGACTAGGCTACGACTTGAAATATCAACATTACCTACACCTAATATCTCATCTTCTAACAAAAACACTCCAAAGAGTCCTGTTAGCGGATCAAACTTCACATATGATAAAGATAGATAGTATGGGATATCTTTCGAAAATCTAATCTGCAGATATCCTTTTCCTCCGCATTCTTCACATAAAGCTAAGGCGTTCTGATCATGACAGTAACCACAATCTATATTTGATATTAATCTCACAATTAGTTCCTCCTATTGAATCTCATGTATACCATCAGTGGTAAATACACGAACGACACTTTTGTAATGTTTGATATATACTTCCTGTTTCGCTAATCCTTCTTCATCGAGTACTTCTTGTTTTTCATTGACCTGCTTTGTTACACCTACAATGATGTGATTTCCGAAGTTTCCTCCTATTGCTCCACTAGCAACGGCTATACCTGCGTGAGTCACCTTTAAAGGAAGAAGCGGATTTTTCATCGTACTGTTCTTCGCTTTTGGTGTAACTCTTTTCTCAAATTCTTGATAGGCGAGTGATTGAGCAAGATCTTCAGCAAGTTCTTCATTACGTAATTTACCAGCTCTAAAGCATTGAATGTCTGTGCTACTAGGCACTATAAACATTTCTTCAATCTCTTCAATGGTTGGTAACACTTCAGGACCTTGATCCGCTATTTCTTTAAGGTATGCTTTCGTTTGTTTTCTAGCTTCACTGGAATGAGACTTTCCAAACTTTCCAAAAACAACAACTTGCTTAAATACCGGATACGCTTCGTCAGTGAAACGATAAACTTTTATATCCTTGAACCTCCCAGCTAGAAGAGAAGAACATGCTCCTAACACATATTGAGGTACACAGAACATTAGTAACCCATTATCAACGAGTACGTTTTTTGTTTTGCTGGTCAGCGTCCTGAGAAAGCGTAATTCAGTTCTCTCATGAAAATAGTGATAGGTAAGAGCACTCTTCGACTTTACTCGTTAAGATGCTCTTTTCCCCCACTTCACACGGTACGTGAGACTTTCACCTCATACCGCGTTCCATCTTTATCTAGTAATTCAAAGCACCTAACTTTTCTCTAAATACTTTAATCTTCTTCCACACTTTTGTATTGAGTAGAGAGTAATCCTTTTTATCGTGAATCATGGCGTGACACTTTTCGTGAACTGTAGCTAGTTCAGATACTTTGTTTACTTCATCGATAGGTAAATTAGGTCTTATATGATGAATAGTAACATCGTATGTACTAACTAGCCCTCCGCAAATTCTGCATTTTCCTTTGTCTCTATTGAATGCGTATGCTCTGTTAAGGAAATATTCAAAGTTATATCTGTTACCAGGTCTATTAAAGGCAAGCACGGCTGATAGATGGGTGGATAGTAGTTCATCTGCTCTAGCGAGAACAGGCTTTTTATTTGTCCTCTTTCTATACAGCTCTCTACCCTCGATAGAGTAAGGTGTTTCTTTTTGATTTTTGAGAGGTGGCATTTCCCATTTTGAAAATGCTAGAGAAGTAAGACCAATTTTCATATTGTCTGCTTTAATTACAAGAATTTTGGTCTTGTAACGGCTATGTACAGACCGTAAATTGTCCACTTCATTAGCGGGTAGCAACTCCCAAAACTTGTGAGCATTTTTACCTCTTGTCCTCCTTCTCTGCAATGATTTCAGAGCTTTGTTATGGAGACTATGTTGGTAGTTTTGCAATTCAACATTTACAGTGTTAGCAGGAGTGTAATACTCTATTAAGCCTCTAATCTTTGAGTTGATAAGATTAAAGTGATGTGCCAGATTCGTTTTAGAAAATCTGAGTTTATGAGCTTCTTTTTTAATCTCGTTGATTTTCTTCCGAAGCCTTTCTTTATTAGGACTCACTCTTGATATATAACCATTCTTTGATTTGCCTCTGATAATTTTGAATTCAAACCCAACGAATTTAATTGCTTTCCTACGAATATTGGTGATGACAGTTTTCTTATCCGACAATGTAAGCTTTAATCTATCTTTAAGGAATTTGGAGACTCTCCATTTCCACACCTCAGCGTTTCGTTTGGAATTAGTAATCAAAACCCAATCATCAGCATATCGGACTAGGTAAACTTCTTTAAAGTTGCCTCTAGTTCGTAATGCTTTAAAACGATTTTGGTTACTCGAATATTTGTGTTTGGTCTGCTTATTTTCCCACTCTCTAGTTATCCATTTATCCATAGCATCTAGGTAAACATTACCTAGGAGTGGAGAAATCACCGACCCTTGAGGTGTTCCTATTTCACTGGTTTGGAGTTCATTAAGTATGCCAGCTTTAAGCATACTTTTTATTATCATTAATACTCTTCTGTCACGTATCCCCATACCCCATAATCGTTTAATAAGTATGGTATGGTTTACGTTATCGAAAAATTTGCTAATATCCCCTTCTACAAACCAGTGGAATCCCGTTTTGTACACGATATCCTTAATCCTCTCCATTGCCATATGGGTATCTCGCATAGGGCGGAACCCGTATGAATGTCTGAAAAACTGAGCCTCGATAATTGGTTCAATTACGCTTTTGATACATTCCTGAATAATTCTGTCTATCATTGTAGGTATACCTAGTGGTCTCACCTCATTAGAACCACCTTTAGGTATATGCACCCTTCTGATCTTATGAGGTTTATAGTTTGTAAGTTTATCTTTTACCAACTTGATAACCTCTTCATAAGGGAGCTGGATTAAATCGTTTATATTTTTACCATCCACCCCAGGTGTTTTACTTCCTTTGTTTCTTTTTATTCTGTGGATGGCGGATAGTATAACCGCTTCGGATGATATTATTTCTAATAATCCTTTAAAGCTAACTGGTTCATTTTTATCAAGACAATCCTTTGTAATTTGGTACATTTTATCTTGTAGAGTGCGAAATTCTAATTCTGTATTTGGATAGTTAAGTTTTTGTACCATCGGCTTCACCCCTTTTTTTCAGAGATTAACCGTTTAATGGTTTAGTCAGTTACGCACAACGGCTTCCATAACTGTTAGGGTTTGAACTAAATAGATATAGACTATGCCCCTTCACTCCACATCTATTACAGATGTTTCATCATTACTACAGGCTGCTGCCACTCGATTTAGATGGTCATTTCCTACCATCGAGGAACATTGGAATATGCCTTCCTTTACATTTCCTATCGAGCCTCCGCTGTTCCTTATACCTTAGCTTTAATGTGGTCACCTTAGCTTCCTTCTTTACCCCGTCAGTCGTCATTTTGTCCATTGTTGGGGGACTTATGACAAATAACCTTTAGAGGTTAAATGTAGTAGAATAACGAAGTCCTTTATCTACCACGACTGAACTCCACTGTGGGAGCCAAACTCTTCATGTTCGAGCAGGTCTACGTAACGAGGCGTCGTAGAAGGTTCCTGTTCGTAAGCATAGTGACTTTTAGCCTCTCGCGTACTTCACTAACCGCTTCTCAGGTCTGTTTTCCCGCTTTTCACCGAGCTTCATACAAGATAAAGGCATCCTTATTTTGCATGTCGGATATTAGAGCTAGATTGCCAACATTCAATCTGGAATGGAATTACACCATTCAATTCAGGTATAAAGTTAGATAAATCTTTACAATTTGATTTACCCCCTAGTTTTACTGCTTATTTCTAAACAGATTGTCTAGGAACAACGCACACTACTTCATCGTAAGGAGGGTTAAGCCATAACAAACTATATTTAGGTTCCGTCCTTATCGATTCATATCCCTCATTTATGACAACATCTAATAGTTCCTCAGCTTTTTTTGCTCTAGATTTTTCAAGCTCTACACCAAAGCTTGCAACTGCTACGTCATACGTTTGTAGATACTGAGAAATCTGTTTAAGAGCCTTCCCTTCACCAGCACAAGGATCTAATAGATTTATTACTTCAGTTTCCTCATCTTGATTAATCTGAAGGTGAGGTAATATAAGTGATAATTGTCCTTCTGGTGTTGCGTAAAATCCACCTTTACTTTGCGATGCAATCCTAGCCATTTATTTTTCCTCCTAAAAATAAAAAACCGATCCATAAAAAGAATCGGTTTTCTAAGTAATGTATTATTTAATTACTTACCCTACTAAGCTCAATTGGTGTAAAAGGTTGTCCATTAATAAAACCAATAAATCCATCGATGATATATCGCAGTTCTCCCTTAAAGTTTAAAACTAAAAAGAAGTTGCCCGCTCGATCTTCAATAGGTTGCCATTTTACGAATTCGGCTTTAATCGGTTTTTTATTCCCTTTTAAAATCACTTCGATTTTTTCACCTACATTATAAGTCTTCATTATTGAACCAGCTCCAATCTTGTAGGGATTGGCTCAATTGCGTATGTTACTCTTTTACCCTTAAATCTATCTTTTACATAAGCTTGAATTTCCTTCTCTGTACCGATTTTCATAAAAATCCCTGGTTTAGAATTCTTATTTACCACTTTAATACGATACGGATGGACTTCAGTAGCCATTTGCATTTTAAAGATAGCTGGGCAAAGATCAATTGAATGAACAATATCAGTACGAATAAGTTGAGTGTATGCTCCTGTTTTTATTTCAATCTGAGCTTCACTTCCAATAGATAGTGACTTTAACTTAACCTCTCCTTGTACAAAATGTCCATTTCGAGAATAACCACCATTTTCTATTACATATTCAACCTTTTCAGTACGAAATTTCGCTTTCATCTTTCATCCTCCTAAAATGTGTAATTAATGAACCTCACAAATATTGTTATAAAAATAGATCATCTCGGCTGAATGTACTTCAACTCCATCAGATGCTCTTGTAAATAAGTCAGTAATGTAAGGGTTAAAATAGACCTTTTCTCCGTTTATAGGAGAACCTATTCCCTCAAAGGTTCCGCGAACAACTGCACAAACTCTTTTTCGTTGCTCACTTCTTATTTTTTCAATACCTGGCTTACTAACTACGAATTTCCCATTAGACATAAGTACAGTGGGGGCATAGGCAACCACCTTCCCATAACATGTACCTTTTACCAGGCTTTTAATTGAAAAAATTCCACCTTTAACAAGGTTATAGTAAACTTCTACTCTATCTCCTTTATTTAAAGTCATGCCCTCTCTTATCCTTAAGCAATGAGATTGCTGTAGCTGTTGATCAAACATGACCCTTTTCCTTTATAGATGTAAAATCATTGGCTGCCACAACAATGTGGTCTAAAACCTCGATACCTACAATTTTCCCAACTTCAACTAGTCTCTTCGTGACTTCAATATCCTCACGTGAAGGAACCGAATGCCCGGATGGATGGTTATGAGCTACAATAACGGAAGCAGCACTTCTCATTAATGCTTCGTTAAAGTAGGGTAAGAACCCGGCGCCTTGCTTAGTTGCCTAAGTAGGTTTCCAAGAACTCCCCTCCAAACCGTACGTACTCCTCTCAGAGTATACGGCTTTCCATTTATCAATCTAACTTTCCATTGTGTAAGTCATGGTGGCATTTTACACACATGGCAATCGTCTTGCGATTTCTTGCAATCATGGTTTGTTCCCATCGTTTCTTACCTTTTAAATCTTTAAGTTTATTGACATGATGCATTTCTAATGGAACATTTTCTGCACCACACCATTCACACTTTTCAGCTAAAAGGCGTTCAATGAGGCTTGTTCTGCCACCGTAAAGTAACGTATTTTCAATTATATCGACTGATTGTTTATTGATTTCCGAGTTCTTTTCCATTCGTTGTTCCGTAAAAAAGGCAATTTTAGGACCATCCTTCGTTTTATAATGTATACCGAATTTCCCGTTTATCGAAAATTCTGTAATGATTTTACTAACGGTACTTTTATATTTACTGGCATACGTTTTAATCATGCTGTATTTCATTGTTTGACGGAAAGATTGAAGTACATGCACATTGCTTGCTAGACGAAAATAATGATATAATCCTTCAATTTCCGCATTATACGTACGAAGAATTTCAAGGTCATCGTTATGCACTAGATACGGACGATGAACAGGTTTCCACCCATTGTTGCTGCCAATTTTTAATGCACCTAAATTGATGAGTTTTTTGATATATTTCTCATGTGGTACGAATAGCTTCGTTTGATAGTTGAACTTTCGCTTTTTCGTACCATTTGACATTTTCATTCTTTGCCAATCTCTTGCTACTCGAATGTCGTATCCTAGAAATCTAGCGTTTGTCTTACTATGTGTTATCAACGTTTTTTCAGCACTTAATTCTAATTTGAGTTTATCTGCTAGGTAATCTGTTAAATCCTTCTTGATTTGTTCAGCTTCTTTATTACTGCCAATAACCCCGATAATAAAATCATCAGCGTATCTCACATATTTCATTCGACGGTAGTTCGGGTCAAAGAGGTCTTTGCTCTCATGGCTTTGTAACTCTTTATATAGAGCTTTTAATTTTCTAAGCCTTTCAGCTTTTTCTTCTTCAGTTAACCGTTCCCAATCACGTTTATTTTTACTTTTACTATGATTAATCTTTGATGCTACGTTATGATAGATAAGATTATGTCTGCGCTTTTTACCTTTGTTATAGTCCAGTGCATATTGTTCTACATATTTATCTAATTCATGCAGATAAATATTCGATAATAACGGACTAATTATGCCACCCTGAGGGGTTCCACTGTAAGTTTTGTGAAAAGTCCATTCTTCTACA
>NZ_JBLUOI010000126.1:0-8676 GCF_048059995.1 Metabacillus sp. YM-086
TGAGGAAACACCAAACCCTACAGCAACAGGAACTTTACTATGCTTTCTTACTTCCTCTAGAAAGGATGCAATAGAATCATCAAAATTTTTACGTACTCCTGTAACGCCTAATGATGAAACACAATAAATAAAACCTTCTGCTGCCTCTGCAATCATTTTAATTCTACTAGAAGAAGTTGGAGCTACTAGAGAGATAAATGCAATAGAATACTCCTTACATTTTTCTCGAAGTTCCTCACTTTCTTCAAACGGAATATCTGGAATTAATAAACCGTCTATCGTGTTTTCCCGCAGTAAAGCGAAAAAGGATTCCTGATCTAATTGTAACACAGGATTATAATACGTAAATAGAATTATTGGAATATTCAACCCTTTTTTTCGCATTTCAGGCACAAGTTTGATTGCTTTTACAATATTCATACCATTTTTTAGTGACCGACTTGAGGCCTTCTGAATGACAGGGCCATCTGCAACAGGGTCCGAGTATGGTATCCCTAATTCAATTGCCGATGCTCCAGCTTCTTGTAAGGCAAGGGCTAAATCGATTGTTGCCTCAGAATTTGGATCTCCTGCAGTTATAAATGGAATGAATAATTGATTATTTATAGGTTGCTTAAATAGGGCTGTCATGCTTTTCCAACCTCCTTATAATGAGACATTAATGTGTGGACATCTTTATCTCCCCGACCGGATAAACAAATTAAGATGCTTTCCTCATTACCCATGTTTTTAGCATGTTCGAAAGCTGCTGAAAGGGCATGCGCTGACTCAATTGCTGCTAAAATCCCTTCTTCACGTGCTAAAAATTCTAATGCGTCTAGCGCTTCCTGATCTGTCACACTTTCATATTTAACACGCCCTGTATTAGCTAAGTGTGCATGCTCAGGACCTATTCCAGGATAATCGAGTCCGGCTGAGATGGAATAAGGTTCCGTTATTTGTCCATATTCATCTTGCAGTAGATAAGTTAATGAACCGTGTAGGACACCCTTTGTTCCTTTTGTTATTGTGGCTGCATGCATATCAGTTTCAACACCTTTTCCTGCAGCCTCAACACCTACTAATTCTACGTCTTCAGGTATAAAAGCAGCGAACATTCCAATTGCATTACTTCCACCACCAACACAAGCTATTACTTTAGTTGGTAGACTGCCTTCAATATGATAGAATTGATCCTTTGCTTCATCCCCTATTACCCTTTGAAACTCTCTCACAATATATGGATAAGGATGTGGACCAACCACTGAGCCTATAATGTAAAAATGATTTTCACAATGCTGCACCCAATATCTCATCGCTTCATTTGTAGCATCTTTTAACGTTTTGTTTCCGCTTGTCACTGGAATTACTTCAGCTCCTAAAAGCTGCATACGAAAAACATTTAATTCCTGACGGCGAACATCTTCTTCCCCCATAAACACTTTACATTCCATTCCAAATTTAGCAGCAACAGTTGCTGTGGCAACACCATGTTGACCAGCACCCGTCTCGGCAATCACCTTAGTTTTTCCCATACGCTTTGCTAAAAGAACCTGGCCAATGGCATTATTAATTTTATGAGCTCCCGTATGATTCAAATCCTCACGCTTTAGATATACTTTTGCTCCACCTAATTTTCTTGTTATATTTCCTGCAAAAGTGACCGTTGTTGGTCTGCCAGAGTATTCTTTTAATAAGTATGAATATTCCTCTAAAAAGCTTGGATCTTGCATTGCTTCTTTATGTGCTTGTTCAATTTCAGCTAATGGACTCATTAATGTTTCTGGCACAAAGCGACCTCCGAAATCGCCGTAACGTCCATTTTTATCAGGATATATGTTCATGTTGTAACACCCTTTCCTCTATCAGTCTAATCTTTTCTTTACTTTTTTTCCGGTCAACTTCAATGCCACTAGATAGATCAATAGCCTGTGGATGATAGTTTAAGAGATTAGAAATATTCTCTTCATTAACACCGCCTGCAATAAAACAAATTTTATTATATTTTGCTGCAAATTCAAGGTAAACAGGTACCGCATCCCAGTCAAAACTAACACCAGTACCTCCCCATTGACCCTTCGTTCTTGAATCTACAACAAATCCATCAACTAACTCTACATACTTTTTCATTTCTTCTAAAGTATGGTCATGATGGTGAAGAGCTTTCCAAATAAAACCTGGATATATCTCACGGACTTGATTAATTTGTTCGATTGTCTCATTTCCATGGAATTGAATCACATCAACTGGAACATGTTTTAAAACAGAATGAACTTCTTCTACAGTAGGATTTACGAATACAGCAGCGACTTTCTTCTTTGTATTAACTTCTTTTAACCATTGTCCAACCAAATGTGGATTAACTTTTCTTTTACTTTCTGCAAAAATGAATCCAATGTATTGAGCAATAGAATCTGAGACTACTTGAAGATCTTCAAGACTTTGGACTCCACAAAATTTCAATGCGATCTTAGACATTAAGACTCTCTCCAAATAATTGTTGTACAGCCAACGTTTGATTTTCTTTTCTCATTAACGACTCTCCTACTAGTACAGCTTTAGCTCCGTACTGTTTCACTAAATCTAAATCCTCCTTTGTATAAATTCCACTCTCACTTACCAGTAATGTTTCTTCTGGAATTGAAGAAGCCATTCCTTCTAATTGTTGAATATTCGTTTCAAATGTTTTTAGGTTTCGGTTATTTACTCCAAGTATTTTTGGAGTAATAACATTTAAAACTTGCTCTAAGTTATGCTGGTCATGCACTTCTACTAAGACATCCAATCCTAATTCATAAGAATATTGATAAAGATCTTTTAACACAGCGGGTTCAAGAGCTTCGCTTATTAATAATACCGCATCAGCCCCTATCCGTTTCGCTTCATCAATTTGGATAGAATCGATAATAAAGTCTTTTCTCAAAACAGGTAAATTTACAGTTTTCTTGATAGCAGTTAAATACTCTCGTTTACCTTGAAAGTAAGGAGAATCTGTCAAAACGGATAAACAATCTGCTCCTCCTTTTTCATATGCAAGAGCAATTTCCACTGGATCAAAGTTTTCCTTAATTAAACCCTTTGATGGCGATGCTTTTTTCACTTCAGCAATTAATGCCATATCCCTGTTAGAGGAAATTAGGGCCTCAAGAAAAGAGTGATTTGGTAAGCCTTCATCTTCCGGCAGAATCAAATTTTTAACTTCTTCTTTTTTTGTTTCAATAATTTTATTAAGCATAATTTTCCTCCTGCTGATGCTGCAATGATTTTAATTGCTTTAAAGCTGTACCATTTTTAATCGCTTCTTTAGCATATAACACGCCCATATCTAATGATTGAACATGATTTGCAACATAAAGGGCTGCACCTGCATTTAAAGCCACAATATTCTCTGCACTTTCTGGTGCTTCACCTCTAAATATTTTTTCGATAAGCTCTGCACTATCATCTGAATTTTGGACCTGTATCTCATCCATAACACCTTCTACAAGTCCAACATCAGTTGGATGAAGAACGTATCTGGATATACGTCCATTTTTAAGCTCTACGACATCAGTTGCTGTTGTTATAGATATTTCATCCAAGCCATCACGTCCTGTAACGAGTAAAACATGCTCTGCGCCTAACCGTTTTAACGCTTCTGCCATTTTTTCTGCATAATTCGTAGAAAAAACACCAATTATTTGACGTTTTGCATTTGCTGGATTTGATAATGGACCAAGTAGATTAAAAACAGTCCGAAACCCAATTTCTTTACGAGGATTCACTGCATGTTTCATTGAAGAATGAAACATAGGTGCAAATAAAAAGCTCATGTTTTTTTCGTCTAAGCTTTTTACCGCTTCCTCCTTTGATGTTTGAATATTAACGCCTAGTTTCTCAAGAACATCTGCACTTCCACTTTTAGAAGAAACAGCACGATTTCCGTGTTTTGCTACCTTCACCTTTAATGAGGATGCAACGATTGCTGCTGCAGTTGAGATATTAAAGGTTGAGGAGCCGTCTCCACCAGTACCACAGGTGTCTACAATATCAAAATCATAGTTAATAGAAGACATGTGTTTTTTCATTGATTTTGTAAAGCCAACCAATTCATCAACCGTTTCGCCTCTTAGACGCATAATGGACACTAAACTTGCGATTTGACTAGGTGTTGCTTGACCAGACATGATCGAATTCATTACTTCCTCAGCCTGCTCCTCAGTCAAAGTATGACCCTCAATACACGTTGCTAGAAGTTCTTTCATCACGTTTCTCCTCCTCAGAAAAGACTTTTTCAGCCAATTGGATTGCTTTCAACATAGCGCTCGCTTTATTACATGTTTCCTTCCATTCAAGTTCAGGTACACTATCCACAACGATCCCTGCACCAGCTTGAACATAGGCTACATTATTTTTGACTGTAATCGTTCGGATCGTAATACAAGAGTCTACATTTCCATCAAAACCAACGTAGGCAACACAACCTGCATAACTTCCTCTCGCTGTCGGTTCTAATTCTTGAATAATTTGCATAGCTCGTATTTTCGGAGCCCCTGAAACAGTTCCAGCAGGAAACGAAGATAATAATGCATCCATTGGATGTACTTCTTCTTTTAATTGAGCCGTAACCTTTGAAATTAGGTGCATCACGTGTGAAAAACGACCAACTTCCATTAACGTAGGAGTTTTAACTGTTCCGTATTCAGCAACTCTACCTAAATCATTTCGTGCCAAATCAACCAACATATAATGCTCTGCTCTTTCCTTTTCATCATTCTTTAATTCTTCTTCGAAAAATAAGTCTTCTTCAACAGTTTTTCCTCTTCTTCTTGTCCCGGCAATTGGATGAATTTCAAGATGTTTATTTTGAATATAAATAAGTCTTTCAGGAGAACTGCCGACAAGCTCTGTGTCATTAATTCGAATATAAAATAAATATGGTGAGGGATTTACAATACGTAAAATTCGGTAAAGTGAAAAACCGTCTGTTGAAATTGGAATTTCAAACCTTTGTGATAGTACCCCTTGAAAAATATCCCCTGCACGAATGTATTCTTTTACCTTCTCAACATCTTCTAAAAACTTGCCTTTTTCATAGTTTGATTGAATTTCATCAAAATTGACATCAAATGAATCCGAAACTGCTAGTGGTAAATGCTCTGATTGAGGTTTTTGTTTTAGCATGCTTTCAAATTTGTTCAGCTTTGCTTCAGCTAGTTGATACGTAGCCTTTAACCTTGACTCATCTTCGGTACCATTTACTCTTTCGTAGTGAATAAAATAAAGCTGTTTTTCTTGATGATCAAACGCAATAACCGTTTCACAAACAAAAAACATACAATTTTGCTGGTTTAAATCATTCGTTTCATGCTTTTCAACTTTTTCAATTATAGAAACTGTGTCATATCCAATATATCCTACGGCTCCCCCAACAAAAGGTATCTCTAAATCTGGTAACTTAATAGCTAAATGATCTTGGAGTTGTTTAAAGGTTGTTGTAATAGAATTTGATTTTGATATCGTTTTTCTTTGTTCGTTCAGAATAGAAAACTCTCCGTGGTTTTCTTCAATAAATAAAAATGGATTTAAACCAATAAATGAATATCTGGACCAGCTAGATTCTGAGTCCTTACTCTCAAGTAAATAAACAGCCTCTTCTTTAAAAAGTTGAAATAATTGAATTGGCGTGAACGTATCCACGATATATTTTTTTACGATGGGGATGGTGCGATAATGCTTGCTATCTTCACAAAAAGTGGAAAAAGAAGAAAAATTCATAGTAACTCACTCCTCCAATATGTTTTGGAGAACGAGTATTTAGGAGGTTATTAAAGGTTGAAGATTATTAAGCACTTATCTCTTGACATATATACTTAAACAAGGCTAAGGAATTGTTAAAATTAAACTAACAACAAAACCTTCGCAAGCTATATGAATGAAAATAAAAACCCAAAAACACGATGGTTTTTGGGTAGACTTGTGCCTTTACGAAAAAAACCTCAGCTAAACTTGACTCATTCTCTACTACCCTAAACTATTTAACTCTACTCATCTAATTAATCATAATCTTCTACATTATGTTATTATAACTTTCTCTTTACTGTCAAGAATGATATAACACTGTTCCAAATTTTCTAACTACTTTTAAGGGAGCCATACACTGTTAGGACTTTGATAAATCTGGTCTTAACACTGTCGCACCTTCTAAATAAGCATGAAAAATTTGTTCTTGCTTTATAGGTGTTTCTACTGTCATCATAATTCTTATACATTTTTCAAGGCTTCCTGGAACTGGTATTTCTTGCATACACATGACCGGTACATAGACCCAACCTTCAAAATTTCTTAATGCTTTTGCAGGAAATGTTGATGTCAAATCATGTGTTACGGTTATAAGGACCTGTGCGACGTTCTCAGGATCTACATTGTTTTTTTGGATCATTTCTTGTAACAGTTTTTCTGTTGCATCAATAACATGACGCTCATTATCTTCACCGACTGTTATTGCTCCTCGGATTCCCCTAATCAACGCTTTCCCCCCGTTCCTGCTCTCCACTCGTCAAGTAAGGAATGTAGCTCCTCTTTGCTGAAAGTTGCAGAAGTTGTTTCTCCAATACGTTCTAATAAAATCATTTTAATTTGATTAGATTTAGTTTTTTTATCTTTAACCATTTTGGCTATTAATTGCTCGGTTGCATATGAATCAGGGACCTCTACTGGATAACCTATCGTATCAAACCATGTTTTTAACTCACGGTATGGCAAGTCTGCTTGTAATAATTTATTACTTAACCAGGTAGCAAATAACATCCCTACTGCTACGCAGTCTCCATGTGAAAGCTTTCCATAGCCAGCCTCTGCCTCAACTGCATGACCTAGAGTATGGCCAAAATTCAAAATTTCACGTAAACCTAATTCTCTTTCATCCTTTGTTACAACATCTGCTTTGATTTGAATACCTTCAAGTATCATTCGTTGTAACCTTTCAGTTGTGATGTCTTTTAACTGTTGTATTTCGTTAACCAAAAATTGATAGAATGATTCACTTTTAATAAGAGAATGTTTAATAACCTCCGCAAATCCAGATCGCAATTCTGTTACAGGCAGACTTTGTAGAAACTGACTATCATATACTACCGCTTTAGGCTGATAAAAAGCCCCAATCATATTTTTCCCTTCAGGATGATTGATTGCTACTTTTCCACCAACAGCACTATCATGTGCTAACAGCGTTGTTGGTACTTGTATATAAGGAATTCCTCTCATATAAGTTGCTGCAACAAAACCTGTTAAATCACCTACTACTCCTCCACCAAACGCAATAACAACAGATTTACGATCTAATTGCTGCTTTAATGCAAAGGTTTGTACTTCATAAAAAACATTAAAAGACTTAGCCTCTTCTCCGCTATTAATAACATATTTACTAGTTGTGTACATAGGTCTAATCTTGTCTAGTAAGAGCTCACCATATAAACGATCAACATTTGTATCTGTCACAACAAGTACTTTAGAGGGTTCCAGATTTTCTAGTAATCCTAAGAGTTCATTTATTGCACCTTCACCGACAATAACTGGATAAGTTGAGTCTTGTGTATGGATGACAATTGACTTCATTAGAAATCCCTCGAATATTTTCGCATTTCTTCAACATTTTCTTTAATAAGATCCATACGATCCAAACCAAACTGTTCAACAATCGCGTTTGCGATCTCCCAAGCTACAACAGCTTCCGCAACAACACTTGCTGCTGGCACTGCACAGCTATCAGAGCGTTCAATACTAGCTGTGAAAGGTTCTTTTGTATCAATATCAACACTTTGTAATGGTTTATATAGTGTTGGAATTGGCTTCATAACTCCTCGAACTACAACAGGCATTCCAGTTGTCATTCCGCCTTCAAAACCACCTAATCTATTTGTTCTTCTTGTGTAGCCTTCTTCCTCATTCCACAGTATCTCATCATGAACTTGACTTCCAAACTTACGAGCTGCTTCAAACCCTATACCAAATTCAACACCTTTAAATGCATTAATGCTTACGATGGCACCTGCTATTTTGCTATCAAGCTTGCGATCATAATGAACATAACTGCCTATTCCAGCAGGTAAGCCCTCAACAACAACTTCAACAATTCCTCCAATAGAATCTCCATTTTCTTTAGCATTGTCAATTGCTTCCATCATTTTCGTTTCAGCTTCACGGTCATAACATCTAACTGGTGACTCTTCTGTTACGGCTAATAAATCATCAATATCTTGATATTCTTTGTTCTCTGCTCTAACTCCGCCTATCTCAAGGACATGACCTACCACTTTAATCCCTAATTCAGCTAGAATTTGTTTAGCTAACGAACCAACTGCCACTCGAACTGTTGTTTCACGAGCAGAGGAACGCTCTAATACATTTCTCATATCTCTATGTCCATATTTCATAGCACCAATTAAATCTGCATGGCCTGGACGAGGACGAGTTATTTGGCGTTTTACCTCCTGCTCTTCTTCTGGAGTTATTGGTTCCGCACCCATAATTTTTGTCCAATGCTTCCAATCTTTATTCTCAACAACAAGGGAGATTGGTGATCCTAACGCTTTCCCGTGTCTTACTCCACCTAAAATTTGAACTTGATCTTTTTCAATTTGCATTCTTCTTCCGCGGCCATACCCTTTTTGTCTTCGTGCTAAATCGATGTTAATAGCTTCCGCAGTTAAATTTAAA
>NZ_JBLUOI010000127.1:0-8546 GCF_048059995.1 Metabacillus sp. YM-086
TCAATTGAGCAACAAGCAGAGCAAGTGGATAAAGTAAAAAGATCTGAAAGAGGAGTTATTACTGATCCATTTTATTTAACTCCAGAGCATCAAGTGTATGATGCAGAGCACTTAATGGGTAAATATAGAATTTCAGGTGTTCCGATTGTAAATAACCCCGAAGAACAAAAGTTAGTTGGAATCATCACAAACCGTGATATGAGATTTATTCAGGATTATTCAATAAAGATCAGTGATGTGATGACAAAAGAAAATCTTGTAACAGCAGATGTTGGAACAACATTAAAGGATGCCGAGAGTATCTTACAAAAACATAAAATTGAAAAATTACCTTTAGTTGATGAAGATGGTGTACTTAAAGGATTAATAACGATTAAGGATATTGAAAAAGTTATTGAGTTCCCTCATTCAGCAAAAGACTCACATGGTCGTTTAGTAGTTGCTGCAGCAGTAGGAGTAACAGCTGATACAATGGTACGTGTACAGAAGTTGGTTGAAAAAAATGTAGATGCGATTGTTGTTGATACTGCCCATGGTCATTCTAAAGGTGTATTAGAAACAGTAAAAGCAATTCGTAACGAATATCCTGAATTAAACATCATTGCTGGTAATGTCGCAACAGCAGATGCTACAAGAGATTTAATTGAAGCAGGAGCGAATGTAGTTAAAGTTGGAATTGGTCCTGGTTCTATTTGTACAACAAGGGTTGTAGCTGGAGTAGGTGTTCCACAAATTACAGCTGTTTATGATTGTGCAACTGAGGCTAGAAAGCATGGAGTTTCCATTATCGCTGACGGAGGAATTAAATACTCTGGAGATATGGTAAAAGCACTTGCAGCTGGTGGTCATGCTGTTATGTTAGGAAGCTTGCTTGCAGGTACTTCTGAGAGCCCAGGAGCAACTGAAATCTTCCAAGGAAGACGATTTAAAGTATACCGTGGAATGGGATCAGTTGCAGCGATGGAGAAGGGAAGTAAGGACCGTTACTTCCAAGAAGATAATAAAAAGTTTGTTCCAGAGGGAATTGAAGGAAGAACTCCTTACAAAGGTCCATTAGCTGATACAATTTATCAGCTTGTTGGTGGAATCCGATCAGGAATGGGATATTGTGGTACGAAAGATCTTCAAGAACTAAGAGAAAACTCACAATTTATTCGTATGACAGGTGCAGGCTTAAAAGAAAGCCATCCACACGATGTACAAATTACGAAAGAAGCCCCAAATTACTCTTTATAATAGGACTTTTGAAACAAAAAAGAGGTAATTATGGCAGAACTATAACATTTGACAGAGTCTATGACTCTGTCTATTTTTTTTATCCTTTCTATGATAAAATCTATCTTGTTGTGTCTAGATAGAGAAAAACATTCACTGAATTTTAAATAGATTGACTAAAAACATGGAGGTAATGAACAACGTGAGAATAAAACAATTAATTGCAATTGTCGTTGCTTTTGCATTTGTAATTACGTCTTTTTACCCTTATTCAAATGCTCAAGCAGCAGAGCCCATTTCTATTAATGCAAGCTCTGCAATCATTATTGAAGAATCAACAGGTACTATTCTTTATGGTAAAAACGTAGATGAAATGCTACCAGTCGCTAGTATGGCAAAGGTTATGACAGAGTACCTGGTGCTAGAAGCAATAAAGGATGGAAAAATTAAGTGGGATCAAACGTATACACCTAGTGAATATGTGTATGAAATTTCTCAAAATCGTAATCTATCAAATGTACCATTACGACTTGATGGCTCTTACAATGTAGAGGAATTATATGAGGCTATGGCCATTTATTCTGCAAATGGTGCAGCAATTGGTCTGGCTGAGTTAATTGCTGGATCTGAAACGGCATTTGTAAAAATGATGAATGATAAAGCAAAAGAATTAGGTTTAACAAACTATGAATTTGTTAATGCAACAGGATTAGAAAATAAGGATTTACTTGGAAAACACCCTGAAGGAACAAGTGCAGATGCAGAAAGTAAAGTTTCTGCTCGAGATATGGCACTGTTATCACAACGATTAATTCAGGATTTTCCTGATATCTTAAAAACAGCTAGTATTGCTAAAAAAACCTTCAGAGAAGGAACTGATGATGCTACAGAGATGCCAAACTGGAACTGGATGCTTCCAGGTCTTGTTTACGGCTATGAAGGCGTTGATGGACTGAAAACTGGATCAACTTCATCTGCAGGCTCTTGCTTTACAGCAACTGCTGAAAAAAACGGTATGCGAGTAATCACAGTTGTGATGAATGCAAAAGCTGAAGATGGAGGTGGAGATGTTAAAAATCCACGCTTCTTTGCAACCGAAAAGATGTTGAATTATGCGTTTGATCATTTTACAGTAAAAGAAGTTTTTCCTGCTGGTTATCAAATTAAGAAAGAGTCAACGATCCCGGTAGTAAAAGGGAAAGAAGATAGTGTATCTGTAGAAACAAAGAAAGCCGTTACGCTTGTTGTGAAAAATGGAGAAGAAGAATCATATAAGGCATCTTATAAGATTGATTCTAGTCAATTAACGAAAGCAGGAGAATTGACTGCTCCAGTTAAGGAAGGTCAAAAGGTAGGAACAATGATTGTGAATTATGCTGGTGAAGGAGAAGCACTAAGCTATGTTCAAAAAGATAAACTTCCTCAAGTAGATCTTATTACAAAAGAAGCTGTTGAAAAGGCAAACTGGTTTGTTTTATCCATGAGAGGAATTGGTGGTTTCTTTGGTGGATTATGGGGAACAGTAACAGACACAGTTAAAGGCTGGTTTTAATTAGGAAGACTCCCAATGTGGGGGTCTTTTTCTTTTTGGTTTGAGAAACAGTATAAAAAAGTATTAAATTTTTACTGAAATAGGTATATAATAGAAAATTATCTCAGGTGCAAAATGATAGAATAGTGAAATATGTAGGAATTGTTTTACTAATTATATTTATTTTGATAGGATTTTTTTAGAAGTTAGGATAAAATATAGCGTAGATGAATTTTTCATATAGCTAAAACAAATCCTATTACATAGGAAATTACATAAGGGGGACAAACAGATGAGTAACAATATAGGTACTGACCGCGTAAAACGTGGAATGGCAGAAATGCAAAAAGGCGGCGTCATCATGGACGTTGTAAATGCAGAGCAAGCAAAAATCGCAGAGGAAGCAGGTGCTGTTGCTGTAATGGCACTTGAGCGAGTTCCAGCTGACATTCGTGCAGCAGGCGGTGTAGCAAGAATGGCTGATCCTACAATCGTTGAGGACGTTATGAATGCTGTATCTATTCCAGTTATGGCAAAAGCTCGTATCGGTCACATCGTTGAAGCTCGTGTACTTGAAGCTATGGGTGTAGATTACATTGATGAGAGTGAAGTATTAACTCCAGCTGACGAAGAATATCACCTACTAAAAAGTGATTTCACAGTTCCATTTGTATGTGGATGCCGTGATCTTGGTGAAGCAACACGCCGTATTGCTGAAGGTGCTTCAATGCTTCGTACAAAAGGTGAGCCAGGTACTGGTAACATCGTTGAGGCGGTACGTCATATGCGTAAAGTAAATGCTCAAATTCGTAAAGTTGCAGCAATGAGTGAAGATGAATTAATGACTGAAGCAAAAAATCTTGGTGCACCATTTGAACTTCTTCTTCAAATCAAAAAAGAAGGTAAATTACCTGTTGTTAACTTCGCAGCTGGTGGTGTAGCAACTCCTGCTGATGCGGCATTAATGATGCAATTAGGAGCAGACGGTGTATTCGTTGGTTCTGGTATCTTTAAATCAGAAAATCCTGCAAAATTTGCTCGTTCAATCGTTGAAGCAACAACACACTTCCAAGATTATGAGTTAATTGCAAGCCTATCAAAAGGACTTGGATCTGCAATGCAAGGAATTGAAATTTCAAGCCTTTTACCAGAACACAGAATGCAAGAGCGTGGTTGGTAAGATAAAGGAGTTTTTTACATGCTGAAAATTGGTGTTTTAGGTTTACAAGGTGCTGTGCGAGAACATATTCGTTCAATCGAAGCTTGTGGTGCAGAAGGAATCGTCGTTAAGACAACAGACCAACTTGATGACCTTGACGGCTTAATTATTCCAGGTGGAGAAAGCACCACAATGCGTCGCTTAATCGATAAATATAACTTCATGGAACCTTTAAAAGCTTTTGCTGAATCAGGTAAGCCTATGTTCGGAACATGTGCAGGCTTAATTCTATTAGCAAAAAATCTAGTAGGTTATTCTGAGTCTCATTTAGGATTATTGGATGTTACGGTAGAACGTAACTCCTTTGGTCGCCAAAAGGATAGCTTTGAAGCAGAGCTAATGATTACCGGTGTTGGTGAAGATTTTGTTGGTGTCTTCATACGAGCTCCACATATTGTGGAAGTTGGAGAAGATGTAGAGATTTTATCTAAACATAACGGAAGAATCGTTGCTGCTAGACAAGGTCAATTTCTTGGATGCTCATTTCATCCAGAACTAACGGATGATCACCGAATGACTCAGTTATTTATAAATATGGTGAAAGAGTCTAAATAAAAGGTATAAAAAACTTGCTAGTGCTGTAAACTTATAGTAAATTATGTACTAAATCAATTATATGAAAACATGATGATAGGAACTAGTAGCATGATGTTCTATCTATAGAGAGCCGATGGCTGGTGAAAATCGGTGATAGATGCTTGCGAATCCATCCTTGAATGAATGGCTGAACAAACAACAGTTTAAGTAGGTTATTCCGGCTATGACCGTTATTCATTAAGTGAAAAATACATTTGTATTTTTAACTAGGGTGGCAACGCGGGTAACTCTCGTCCCTTCTATGGGACGGGAGTTTTTTGTGTTCAAATATTTTTTTTGAAAAGGAGAATGTTAATATGTTGGATATTAAATTTTTACGTGCTAACTTGGATGAAGCAAAACAAAAATTAGCCAAACGTGGAGAGGATTTAACGGACTTTGGCAAATTTGAGGATCTGGATAAAAAAAGAAGAGAGCTTATAGCAGCTACAGAAGAATTAAAAAGCAAAAGAAATGAAGTATCATCTCAGGTTGCTCAACTAAAAAGGGAAAAACAGGATGCTGATCATCTTATTAGTGAAATGAAAGACGTAGGAGAAAAAATAAAAGAATATGATGATGAATTACGCGAGGTAGAAACAGCATTAGAGCAATTGCTATTATCTATCCCAAATATTCCTCATGAAAGTGTTCCTGTTGGTGATACAGAAGATGATAATGTAGAAGCTCGAAATTGGGGAAAGATCCCTGAATTCTCATTTGAACCAAAACCGCATTGGGAAATTGCAGATGGTCTGCAAATTTTAGATTTCGAAAGAGCAGCAAAAGTAACTGGCAGCCGTTTTGTATTCTATCGTGGTTTAGGAGCTAGATTAGAGAGAGCACTCTTTAACTTTATGCTTGATTTACATGTAGAGAAACATGGTTATACAGAAATCATGCCACCTTTTATTGTGAATAGAGATAGTATGACTGGAACAGGTCAATTACCAAAATTTGAGGAAGATGCTTTTAAGATCGTTGGAGAAGACTATTTCCTAATTCCAACGGCAGAAGTTCCAGTAACAAATTTACATCGTGAGGAAATCCTTAATGTAGAACAACTTCCAATCAGCTATGCTGCATTCAGTGCAAATTTCCGTTCAGAAGCTGGATCTGCTGGGAGAGATACAAGAGGACTAATTCGTCAACATCAGTTTAACAAAGTAGAGCTTGTTCGTTTCGTTAAACCAGAGGATTCTTATGAGGAGCTAGAAAAGCTAACAGGTCATGCTGAAAAAGTACTTCAATTATTAGGACTACCATATCGTGTTATGAGCATGTGTACAGCTGATCTTGGATTCACAGCAGCTAAAAAGTATGACTTAGAAGTCTGGATTCCAAGCTATGGAACGTATCGTGAAATCTCTTCTTGTAGTAATTTTGAGGCATTCCAAGCTCGACGTGCTAATATTCGATTCAGAAGAGAAGCCAAAGCGAAAGTTGAACATGTTCACACATTAAATGGATCTGGTTTAGCAATTGGTCGTACAGTTGCTGCTATTTTAGAAAATTATCAGCAAGAAGATGGATCAGTCATTATTCCAGAGGTATTAAGGCCGTATATGGGGAACAAAGAACGTATATCTGTTGTAGAATAAAAACGCAGGTTTAGAAAGAAATTTAAGGTTTTTAATAAAACTAAAATTTTTTTAAAGAATTGTTGACAAGCATATAAATCTTATGATAAATTATATCTTGTCAACAAGGAGGAATACCCAAGTCCGGCTGAAGGGATCGGTCTTGAAAACCGACAGGGGTGTCAAAGCCCGCAGGGGTTCGAATCCCCTTTCCTCCTCCATAATATTATAAATAATTCTCATATTAAGCGCATAAAATATGGGAGATTGGTGAAAATCGTTACATAGTAACGGTTTTTTTTATTACCCTTTGTAAGGGCTTAACTCTAGATAGAGTAATAAAAGGCATTTAAGATCAGAATTTCTGTTCCTAAATGCCTTTTTTATTGTATCTTATTTTTTGAGAAATTTTGTTTGCTCAATAAAGTAGCCAATTCTTTCTATAATTGGTTCAATGGATTGGTCATTTGTCATAATGTCGTAATCATTAATGTTAATACGTAAAACAGGGCAGGCGTTGAAGTTATTAATCCAATCCTCATAACGCTGGTGCATCTCTTGCCAATATTCTACGGGAGTTTGCTGCTCCATAGCTCGTCCACGTAATTTAATTCGAGATAATATATCGTCTAAACTTCCTTCAAGATAGATCAGAAGGTCAGGATGTGGGAAATAAGGGGTCATAACCATTGCATCAAATAAATTTCGGTATGTTTCATAATCTACTTCAGACATTGTTCCTTTTTCATAATGCATTTTTGCAAAGATTCCAGTGTCTTCATAGATGGAACGATCCTGAATAAATCCTCCGCCATATTCAAAAATCTTTTTTTGCTCTTTAAAGCGTTCAGCAAGAAAATAGATTTGTAAATGAAAGCTCCATCTTTCAAAATCTGCATAAAATTTGTCAAGATAAGGATTGGAATCAACTTTCTCAAACGATGTTTTAAAATCAAGTTCCTTTGCCAGAGCTTTTGTCATGGTTGACTTTCCTACACCAACGGTACCTGCAATCGTAATCACAGCATTGTTTGGAATATTATATTTTTCTCGTAAATTCATCTATTGTTACTCCTTTTTGCAAATACTGATTCAATGTATTGAATATATAGGTTAAGTCTTGTTTATTTTGAACAAAATCTAATGAATCTCCGTTAAATCGTATAATAGGGATGGATGGATTTTCTTTTTCCCATTGTGTCATAGCAATATCATAGTCTTCTGAGAGTTGTTGCAAGTAGTTTGGGTCAATTTGATGCTCAATTTCGCGACCCCTTTTTGCAATTCTATTAAGTAGAGTATCTAAACTTGCGCTTAAATAAATAATGATATTTGGCTTAGGCATTCCATCCGTTAAAATATCATAGATTTTTAAGTATTTATCATACTGCTCATTTTTTAATGTACGTTTAGCAAAAATAAGATTTTTATAAATGTGATAATCCGCTACAACTGGTTTACCTGCTTGGAGAAATTTTTTATCGATATCTTCTAATTGTTTATAACGATTGCAAAGAAAGAACATTTCTGTTTGAAAGCTCCACTCCTCAATATCAGCGTAAAACTTTCCTAAGAAAGGATTCTCTTCAACAATTTCTTTTAATAGATGAAACTGATAATAATCAGCAATTGCTTTAGATAATGATGTTTTTCCAACACCAATTGGTCCCTCTACAGTAATAAAGGGTATATTCATAATGGGTCCTCCTTCAAAACGAAACACCTATACTAAAAATCGACAAATTTCATTTTACCATGCAAAACCCATTTTGAGTTAAAAATTAACTGATTGCTTTCTTTTTCTATATTTATCTCACAATCCCTAACAATTTACTTAAAATTAACCAAAAAAGCACCCATTTTTCAATGAGTACTTCAGTAGGTAACTATTTCTTCTCAATTGTGAAGTTATCAGCAAGGAGGAGCCAATTTTGTGGAAAGGCTAAGCCTAGTTTCCAATAGCTAATTCCTCTTAAATCTAACTCTTTAATCAAATCATATTTAGCTTGAATGGACCTTGCATCCTCAAACCATACTTTATGTTCTTTACCACCGGCATCAGTATAATTAAAATGAGGTGCTTGTGCTTCTTGATCATAACGAATTGGTACGTTGTTCGTACTTGCTAATTGGATAGCTTGTTGAGGACTTACTGCCTTTGCGTATTGACCACCAGCCACAAAAGGAAGCGTCCAGTCATATCCATATAGGTTTTGACCCATCATAATTTTGCGACTAGGCATCTCACTAATCGCATATTCTAACACTTCTCGAACAGGGCCAATTGGTGATACTGCCAAAGGAGGTCCAGCGCTGTATCCCCATTCATAAGTCATAATAACAACGAAATCAACAATTTGACCGTGTGCCTTGTAATCATGTCCTTCATACCATTTTCCTTTTTGATCTGCACTCGTTTTAGGAG
>NZ_JBLUOI010000128.1:0-8527 GCF_048059995.1 Metabacillus sp. YM-086
GTTTATACCCGAGGATTTCTTTGACGAGTTAGGACCTGTATCCTTTGAGCTTAAGAATTCGGAACTATCTTCAAAAGAAGACCCTGAAGAAGTCTATATTGATTATAAAGGTGAAGGAGGCATCACTTCTTCTTCAGCAGAAGTGATGTTTAAAGAAACAATTCAAGAAACATTTCGATGGATTGGTGTAAAAAGGGCCAATCTTTCTACAAATGGGAAGGAAGGTATTGAGTTCGGTAATACAGGATTGGTAACGGAAATAGATATCTCACAAATAAGAAAAAAAGCTTATCTTATTTATCAACATGACAAAAATACGAAGAAATTACTTGTTCCATCTCCCGAGCCATTGAAGACTATGATCGAGGCAATTGATTTAATGAAGAACGGAATACCAGCATACAATTTATCGCCTTCTATTGGAAATAATATCATTATTAATGTTAGTGAAAATGAAAATCAATTGAATATTGAATTTAATGAAAACAAAGATATTAAAAACAACGAACAAAGTATTATGATGTTAGAATCACTCTTGTTAACCGCAAAAGACTTTGGATATAAAACAGTTAAGTTTAATGGAATAAGTGAAGAAAGAATTGGTGTTATGAATGTTACCAAGCCGATTGAAGTACCATACTCACCAAATCCGATTAAATAAGGAAAAGAGGCTCAAAATTTTGAGTCTCTTTTTATGTATAGTTAGGAAAATAATGTTACATACTACACATGTTCTTTTTTAAGACAGACCTTCATACATTGACCGTTGAGTACATTTTTATAAGCATGGTAAATGTAAAAGGCAAATCTCCGGAACATTATAAAGATATGGCTATTCAATAAAAACTAAATAGCTAAAAAATGAAACAGGAGGAGAAAAATGCTAGTTAGAAGAATGAGTTTCGTTTTATTAACATTAAGTATTGCAATTGGGATGTTAGTAATAGAAAAAAATCATGTGCAAGCAGAATCATACATAAAAGAGCTAGAAGATCAATGGGTACAACCTGTTAATGGGACAATAACAGATACATTCGGAACACGACATGGAAAACATAAAGGAATAGATATTGCTGCTCCAGAGGGGGAGGAGATTGTATCTGTTTCAGACGGAAAGGTAACAAAATCTTATTATTCCGACTCATATGGAAACGTTGTATTTATTGAACATCCAGAAGGCTATGAAACAGTTTACGCGCATTTAAGTAAACGTAATGTTAATGAAGGTGAAAACGTTAAAAAGGGACAAGTAGTAGGAATTATTGGGAACACAGGAATTTCTACAGGTACACATTTGCATTTCGAATTACATCAAGGTGAATGGACGTATGAAAAAGAACACGCATTAGATCCGTTATTTGTATTTGAATCTCATACTGCGCATGCTAATCAAGAAAAGCAGGAAAACAAAAATAAAGATAAAAATCAAATACAAGACGAATCTAAGAAAAACAAAATGAATGAACAAGAAGCACAGAAGAAGGTAATTACGGTAACAAAAGGTGATACTCTTTGGGGACTATCAAGTGAGTATGATGTATCAATAAAGTCCCTTAAGGAATGGAATGATCTTAACGGTGAAACAATTTATCTAAATCAAGAGTTAACGTTATATTTGAATAATGAAGATATGTATGTTGTACAACCTGGTGATACCATCCAATCCATCGCAAAGGAATTTAACATCAGTCCTGAAAAAATAAAAAGTGCTAATGATATGAGTAATACACTTATATATCCGGAACAAGTCCTAATTTTAAGTAAAAAATGATAAGCCAATATATCCGTAACTTCACAAAAGTGAATTTACTCAAATAAATGGTAAGAATTATTTTAGAATATATTTATAACGTCTATTTCTTCAATGATTAACTTCCATTGGATCATCTTTCTATACAAGAAGATCTCATCATATTATAATAAAATTGTAAAAAATAATATGATCAATCTTCGGGGCAGGGTGCGATTCCCGACCGGCGGTGATGAAATTTTTATTTCTAAGTCCGCGAGCCGTAATAATGGCAGGATCTGGTGCAACTCCAGAACCGACAGTATAGTCTGGATGTGAGAAGATGGAGGTTCAAACGTTTAAAAATTTGTTTTTTAAACGTTTATTTAGACTTGCATTAAACGCCCTGATTAATCATGATTCAAATCGATCATGTTAATCAGGGTTTTTTGATAAGTTATTAAAAATGACTTATTAAAGCGTCTAAGAGCTTCTTCTTTTTCGGGTGCGATCAGCAAAGGGAGAGAAGAAAAATGAATCAAAGTAAGGTAAGAAAGCATGTAACAGTTGGGATGTTGAGCAGTATAGCGTATGTGCTAATGATGCTTGATTTTCCTTTTCCCGGTTTTCCTGTCTTTTTGCAAATCGATTTTAGTGATGCTCCCGCATTAATTGCAGCAATTGTATTTGGACCAGCAGCAGGCATAATGGTGGAAGCAATAAAAAACGTCTTACATTACCTAATCCAAGGGAGTGCAACTGGTGTGCCAGTAGGTCAGGTAGCTAATTTTATAGCTGGGGCTATATTTATTTTACCCTCATCGTACATGTTTAGACGTTATAAATCATTAAAAGGTCTTTTGATAGGGCTAGTGATTGGAACGTTACTTATGACAACTGTTATGAGCGTCTTAAATTATTATATTATTATGCCTGCATACACACTGTTTTTGAATTCACCGGCTATGACTGCTGAGGCAACTAAGCAATTGGTTGTTGCTTCAATTATGCCGTTTAATTTTATAAAAGGAATACTAATGACCTTAATATTCCTACTTATTATTTCGAGGCTGAAATTTTGGTTAACTAATCAATTGCAATTCCATACAAGGTCTTTATAAGAAAAAACCCCTCTATAATCTAAGAGGGGTTTTTCGTTTTATTCAAACTTTAGAGCATCGCCATCAAATTTTTCATCAGCAATCTTGATTGAATCTGTTGGACAACCTTCGAAAGCATCCATCATATCTTCTTCAAGGGCTTCAGGTACTTCAACAACCCCTTGGTTATCATCTAATGTAACAAATGCGATACCTTCATCATCATAATCATAAATGTCTGGTGCAGCCGCTCCACAAGCACCACATGCAATGCATGTATCTTTGTCAACTATTGTATATTTTGCCATTAAACAAACCTCCTGATAAAAATCATACCACATTATATGGTAGAACTGATAAAATGAGTGATTCTTAATCGAAAAACTTCATTTTCTCTGTTACGCCTATCTTGTATTGTAAAACGGTTTTTTTGACATTTCAATAGAAAACTCTTTTGATAATCGTTCTCATAGCTAAGTTTCCTACTTATTAATCAATAAATTGATTAATTTCTAAACGAAAGTCCATAAATTTGTTAAAATAGAAAAGGTAATCGAATATTGTCAAACATTGTAGGGTGGTATAATGAAGCTAGATTATTTCCATACTGTCATGCTCTTTTGCTTAAAGCAATTTAATGGAGAAAGAACTGTCTCCGCTATTTATCATTTACTTAATGGGAAAAAATCTTCACAAACAATTCAAGATGGCAAACTTTTTAATGTCACGTTCCTTTTTAGCTTATTTCCGAAATTATCAAGAATACAAACCGATGAAACATGGAATGCTCTTCTAAAACAAGGATTGATTGAGCAACTACCCGATAATAAATCTCGACTAACAAATAAAGGAAATGAATTTTTAAAAGAAAGCCTAGGGAATAATCCGATTCCTGCGCAATTAAATGGTTGGAATTATGGAGACATTGGAAGAGTTTTGTGGAGGAGGCTTTCTCTTCTCGTTCAAGTATTATCGAACTATGCTTATGAAAAAAAAGACTACTTGCCTGTAACGAAAAATCAAGAAGATTTACAGTGGGTGAAAACTTTTCTAAAACAGCGAGACCGTTCTAATAATGAGTTAACCGATCGCTTATACAGTGAACTTAAGGATATATTGAATACCCAAACAAGTAAGGATGCCACTATTTTTGTTCAAAGATTAACATCGAGTCAAAAAATTGGATTAACTTTTGAGCAAATAGCATATAAGCATGAAGAGGATTCAACTTATATGTACTTATTGTTTTGGAATGTTGTTCATTCCATCATTCAGTCTCTTCAAACCAATAAAAATCAATATTTGTTATTAAACGAAATGTTAGAAGATAAATGGCATATTGAAGGGTTTACCTCTTCAACGAAAATTACCAGGTCATATTTACTGCAAGGATTGGACCCTGCTGAAATTGCTACAGTTAGAAGACTCAAGCAAAGTACAATTGAAGACCATATTGTCGAAATTACATTACATGATCAACAATATATCCCAACACCATTTTTGAATGAGGAAGATTACAATAAAATTATGGGAGCAATCACAAGGCTGAACACACATCAGTTAAAAAAAGTGAGAGAATTTTTAAATAACGAATACAGTTATTTTCAAATTAGACTTACTTATGCGCTCATCGGGAGGGGAGAAACATCCAAAAGCTAGAACAAGTGTTACAGTCCCACTTTCAATTACAACACTTTCGTGAAGGTCAGCGAGAAATTATTGAAGCAGTTCTTAAAGAAAATGATGTAGTCGCTATGCTCCCGACGGGTGGCGGGAAGTCGTTGTGTTATCAACTTCCAGGTTATTTCTTAAAAGGGCCGATATTGATTGTCTCTCCACTACTTTCTTTAATGGAAGACCAGGTGGAACAAATTAAGAAAAGAGGGGAGAAAAGAGTTGTTGCCCTTAATAGTACAATTTCCCTTCTAAGAAGAAGACAAATTCTACAAGAATTAGGAAAGTATCGCTATATCTATGTTTCTCCAGAGATTCTTCAATATGATTATGTATTGAATGCCTTGAAAAATGCTGGAATATCACTATTTGTTGTTGATGAAGCTCATTGTATTTCTCAATGGGGACATGACTTTAGACCAGATTATTCTAAGCTCGGTGAAATAAAAGAAGCACTTTTAAATCCTCCTTGTTTAGCGTTAACAGCTACTGCGACAAAAGAGGTCCTAGAAGATATCCATCATATCCTTCGATTTGATGCGAATTTCAAAGAATTTATTTTTTCGATAAATCGACCAAACATTGGAATATCAGTGGAAAGATGTTATTCATTAGAAGAAAAAATTGATCGAGTGCACCAATTGGTCCGCACTTTAAAGGGCCCGGGAATTATTTATTGCTCTAGTAGATTATGGACAGAAAGGGTAGCACAACTACTAATTGATTCAGGGTTAACGGATGTTGCCTATTATCATGGTGGAATGGAACAAGAACAGAGAATTCTAATTCAACAGCAGTTTCTATATGATCAACTGCAGATTGTATGCTGTACGAATGCGTTCGGTATGGGGATTAATAAACAGAATATTAGATTTGTCCTTCATTTTCATTTTCCATCACAATTAGAATCTTATATGCAGGAAATAGGTAGGGCAGGCCGGGATGGTAAGGAAAGTGTTGCCATTACATTAGTAACGGATGCAGACTACGAAATACCGAAATCGCTCGTTGAGTCAGAATTCCCTAATTATGATGCTTTAAACCAAACAATTTATTATATGTTCCAACATGAAAAAGTAACTTTAGAACAAATACAGCAGCTTTTTGGGTTAACTGAAACTCAATGGCGTTATGTTGAGAATGCTTTTTATAAACATCGAGCACATAATGTTTCACCGGAAAACTTAACAGCTACAATCTGGCACGAAATAGAAAAAAGGGTAGCTCTAAAGCATGAAAAACTAACAGATATGTCCAAATGGCTAGCAGGCGAAACATGTAGAAGAAAAAAATTACTCTCCTATTTCAATGAAGCATATGATAATAAGCAAAAAAACTGCTGTGATGTGTGTGGAATAGATTATGATTTATATATTCCAGAAGCTAGACCAGAAATAAAGGAGAAAGATAGAAGCTGGCAAGAAGAATTAAGACTGATCTTTTGCAAGGTGAGTGAATAAAATTTGTTTAAGAAACAAAATGAATTAATTAATCAATTAACAGATAAGCAAATCGTACAAAATTTATATTTTACACAATTTCTTCTTATTTGTGTGTCCATTATTTTTGGTTTTTTTCTCTTTGATCATATACAAGAGTTTCTTGGGCTATTTCATTTTAGAGACTTTGATTTTATTTTATATGGGGTCGGAACAGCTTTATTGGTGATTATTGTGGATTTTAGTATATTTAAGTTGGCACCACAAGATCTTGTTGATGATGGTGGCATTAATGAGAAGATTTTTGAAAAGCGATCTATCCCACATATCTTTTTTCTTACTGCAGTTATTGCGGTGTCAGAAGAAATATTATTTAGAGGGGTTATTCAAACACATTTTGGTCTATGGGTGGCTAGTATTATTTTTGCAATCCTACATTTTCGATATCTCTCTAAATGGCTATTATTTTTAATGGTGATTTCTATAAGTATTTTATTAGGGTATGTTTATGAACTAACAGCAAACCTTTTTACAACCATATTGGCTCATTACTTAATTGATCTAGTCTTTGCCATTCAAATTAGATGGCAATATGTAAGAGGGGGAAAGAATAAATGAACGACCAAAAAGGACAATCAGATCAAGCAGAGGGCTTACGTACGAAAATGATTGATGAATATAAACAGGAACATGGAGATTATCCACCCCGGAGTGAAATTCACAAAGGGCAGAAGTCGAAAAAAGCTAAGGTTAAAATGAAATATCCTGTTATTAGACTTTTAGCTTTGTTTTTTATTCTACTCCCCATATTCATTTTATCTATGAACCTATATTTTAATGGAAAGAATGCTCAAAAAACTCAAGGTGATCAAATTGTTGGGGAAGACACTGTATTTATTTCAAATGGTCAGGAGTCTACTAGTGAGTCAGAAGTAGTAACTAGTAGTAATTCAATCGAAGATGAACAAGATACATCAGATCTAGAAAGTGAAGAAATGGTGTCATCTAATACTTCTAACAGTGGGAATGAAGTGCAAGTTGAGCAAGGCGACCAGATAACTGAGGAGTCTTTACAAACGAACAGCGAGGAAACTAGTGATCAAGAAGAGTATAAGGAAATCAAAACACATAAGGTAGCAGGTGGAGAAACCCTTTTTACTATTGCTATTAAGTATTACAACAGTAAAGCTGGGATGGAAACAATCCGTAGCTATAATGGAATAACGGGAAATGAAATTTATGAAGGACAGGTATTAAAAATCCCTATTAAGTAGCATATTTGCTTCATAACATTGTGGACGACCTCATACAATATATTAACCGAAATGTATTGTTGGATGAGAGGGCGTGACCACGATTGAAATAAAAATACAACAATTAAAGAATCATACTGACGAACCAACAAAACAAATGCTCAACAATTTGGTCGAGAAAAAAAGGAAATTTGAAAAGTATAAACTCAAGTGTTTTCGAGCGCAGTTTGTTACTTTCATTTTGCTAATGGGTTTTATAGCGTACCTTTATGTGTTTATTATTAAGCCAACTGGAGGCCAGGCTGATGCTTTCTTTCACTTATTATTTGACGGTGAAATGAATATCTTTTTTGTCTTACTCATTGTAGGTGGTTATGCAACAGCACAATATTTTAAGAAAAAGGAAGATAAAGCAGAAACTGAATATCAAAATTTAAGATGTGAAGTTATAAGGAAAAGTGCTGAACTCTGGCCACAGCCAACTCAATGGCAAAACAGACATGAAGTTTTTAAAATGATGAAATCTGAATTTGACATAAACTTGTTTCATGAAAGCAAGTAAATGGCCCCTTCTTTCTTATTTTGGAAAGAAAGGGTTTTTTGTTATAATGAAAGAGTTTCTTTAGTGTTTTAAGCGTATATAGAGGTGATTGTGATTGAACTGTTAATAATTGTAGTCAGTTTATTCCTAGGAATACTTGTGTTGTTACTTTTTATGTTTATAGAAGCTAGAAAGAATCATTTAACAAAGCATTATATAGAATTTAGCACTTTTCCAAAAAGTACTGGATCACTTTCAATTTTTTTCATTTCAGATATTCATAGAAGAACAATTTCAACACGTTTATTGGAAAAAATACCTGGAAAAGTTGATCTTGTCGTTATAGGTGGAGATTTAACGGAGTCAGGAGTTCCGTTTTCAAGAGTTGAGGAAAATATTAAATTGTTAAGGAAATTGGGTCCTACTTTTTTTGTGTTTGGCAATAATGATTATGAAGTAGGGAAAAATGAACTTGAAGCACTGCTTATTAAAAATAATATTACAATCCTTAATAATTCTTCAACATCTTTTACTTCAGCAAATAAAGAGAAAATTGCTTTAGTGGGAGTAGAGGATACTAGTAAAAGAAGAGACAAACTACATCATGCTTTAGAACGTACGTCATCCTCTGAATTTAAGATCCTAATAAGCCACAACCCTGACATATACAAAAAGCTTAATTCAAAAGATGGTATTTCTATCATTTTAAGTGGGCATACTCATGGTGGACAAATAAGGTTTTTGGGTCTTGGTTTATATGAAAAAGGAAAGCTGCATTACCTTGAAAATGC
>NZ_JBLUOI010000129.1:0-8251 GCF_048059995.1 Metabacillus sp. YM-086
TTGTTGAAGTAAAACTTACCCTTAAGGTGACTGATTTTATTAGTCGTTTTAAGGGTTTTAAATGGAGAGTGATAGATAATGGAAAAATTATTAATCTTATTAATGATTCTACTTTTTGCAGTAGGGATCACGAACTCTACTATTTTTGATGAAGATGGGATTCATACGGATGCAATCGATATGAAAGACAATACACAAGATATAGTTCAGAGCGCAAATGATTCAATGGAGACATTTGGTGGTGGTTTAGCAGCACCTACGACTCCATAATGTTTAGACACAAATATCATTTGTAGAGTGACAAGGCTATAGTATTTGTCACTCTATTAGCTTTTAGGAGGAAAAATAGTGGAAAAATTACTCGTTCTTTTAATGCTACTTCCTTTATGGTTAGTTGTCTTATTTCAACCTTCATTAGATCGTTTAGAAGAATCAAGAGAGAAAGTTATTCAAGTTGCATTACAAAGAGGAATTGATAAAGCAAGTCTAGAGGGTTATTTTACAGAGGATATTATTGATGAGATGAAAGATATAGTGAAAAAGGTTGGCTACGAAGAAGATGACATTGAATTGGAGCTAACCACTAATCCGGTGCTAAGAGGAAACTATATTCATGGAAAAATTAAAGTGCCTAATGAGTATCAGCATTTATTAATTAAAAATTTATTGGAAAGAGATACCTCTAATGAAGAGGAAATGTATCATGTACATATTGCCAGTAGGATGAGTGAATTCGTCAATTAAGGAGATTTATAGATGAGTAAGTTATTGGTGACGTTTATGATATTTTCATCGGTTATTACCTTATGGGTATATGATGTTGAATCATTACTTCAAGATCGAGCGAATAGGGAAATGCATTATGCTTTAGAAAATGCAGTTCATGATGCTTCTTTACAGGTAAATGAAATTGAAATGGTAGAAGATATAAAAGTTCAATTTGATCAAGTAGCTGGTCACGATGTCTTTATTGATACTTTAACTAAAAATATTCAATTTGATAAGAATCTACAACCAACTAATAAGACATTATTTAAATCACCGCTTGAAATAAAAGCTGCTGTATATTTAGATGATATGACACTTGATCCAATAACGAATGCGACCCTAGAGTTTCCTTATATCTATAACTTTGTGGATAGCACAAAAGGAATTGATTATGAGCAGGTTATCTTTGGTCCAAGTGTAGTATATGTGGTTGAGACTCAGATTGTGGGGCAAGATGAACCGACACAATTTATAAAAGTGCAGGAATATAAAAGGTAAGTGAAGAACCAAGAACCTTACCTAATTCAATGAACATATTATTCAAGGAATTAGGTAGGGTTTTTTGTTTGAGGTTACTAAAATTTTCTTTTCAAACAAGGTTCTACATAGTATAATCTAATATAAATTAATATTAAATTAGGCGGAAGACGCAATAACCTCTATTTCGATAGAGGTATATTGCGTCTTTTTTTATTGTCTTTTAGGAGGTGAAGCCGCTTCGGCGTTAATAGAAGAAGAAAAGTTGTGTATGTGGATGATAGATATGTTTGCTGAATTTTCAAGGTGAAGACTAAGCATCTCTATCTTTAATGATTAACTGGTCAATAGTGATACCAAACCCATCACAAATACGCTCTATCGTTTCAAGATCGGCTCTACTTTGTTTGTTATTTTTGATCTTTGATATCGCATTTCGGTGTAGACCAGTCATTTTAGCTGTCTCATCAATTGAGAGGTTATCCCTTACCATAAAGTACTCCAAATTCCACTTTAACATTACATTTACCTCCTTCACGATATGTTTATTATATGAAGAAAGTCATATAAAATCAACATGATCGTGTGCAAAAACTAGTGGAAAATGGAAACAAAAGGTTGTTTATGCACACGATTGTGTGTATAATAGAGTTAAGGAAGAATTTAGTCGAATAAGGAGGAAAAAGTAATGAAGAAAAAGTCTGTGTTAAAACCAATTTTAGGTCTTGCTATTGCGGGTGGGTTACTAGTTCCTACTGTAACTGATGTTAAAGCTGCTACAGTTGATCCTACAAAAATAACTACACTTCAGAATAGTGAGTATGATCTGCCTGATGGTGGACCAATTTTTTGGGGAGGTAAAGGAACAAACCTTTATAAGACCGACAAAGTGGTACCGGGTACGATAGTAGGTATATTTAAAAAAGGTACTCATTCCAGTTCGGAGGGGTATTTCAAAGAAGTGTTTGAAACAGGTAATACTTATGTGTATGGTTTTGCAGATCGTTTTGATGCAAAAAGCGCAACAAATCCATATCACTATATAGAAACTAAAGCTGAGAGATACGATCGAGTAAACGAGAACAACTATTCAAATTTTCATTTAAGATATAGTGTTTTTGTTAACAATCCCACAGGAAACTATTATTTAACCGCTCACCGTCAAGGGGCAGAGAACTTTTATAAGATGGAAGTCCGTTATTATGAAGGGGTAAATTACCTAAATCTATCTAAAGATGATTACTCTAAAGTTATAGATAACTATACTCCAGCACAATCAAAGAGTATTGCAGGGAAGAGTATTGTTATCCCAAAAGACACAAATCCGTATCGTGAGCCAATGGCAAGATTAATAGCTAAACAAGATATACCTTTACTTAAAAAGGAGAGTAACGGTACATATACGGCTGTGAAAATGCTTGAAAAGGGTGGATTCTACCGAATTTATGGAATAGATGGCAACCTTTATAACGTTGGTGGTGCTTATTATGTGCCTAGAAATGATGCATTAATGAGTCACTTTATTGGTAGATTACAAGTTAATAAATCTGTCCCAATGTATAACCCTAGTGGTCAAATTCACAGATATTTAACTGCTGGTGAAGCTGTTAGAGTCTTTGATTATGACAATGGAAAGTATGATGTTGGTGGAGGGTATTATGTTCTTGATAGTACTAAAATTCAGTACTTCGTTGGGGCTATTACAGCAAAACAAAATGTTTCAGTATTTAATGCAAATGGTAAGGTTGTATACACATTGAAAAAAGGCCAACGTGTGTTTATAGAAAGATTAGAAGGAAATAAAGCATATATTGATGGTGATACCTATATTGTTCATGATAAGTCAAAAACTACTTATAGTAAGAGCTAGAAATTTTAAGGTGGTGGCTCTATGAGAAAATTGAGACATAGTAAAATGTTTCAAGTATTGTTGATTTTAGTTATTCTCCTTTCTATGTTGCCACCTAACCTTTTTTCATTCGCTTTACCTGTATCAGCAGTAGAAAGCGTACCTGCAAATATAAAAGCTAGTAATGTTCCACTTGAAAGGTTGCTAGTTGAACCAGCAGGGAGTGTCCCGAGTAGCGGGAGACATCCTCAATGGTTTGAGAAAACTGGTAACCTTAATCCTTGGTCATATACAAGTATTAAAGAAAACGGGATATTACACCGTTCTACTGTTGCTGACAAGCATATGCAATTTCGAAAAACTAATTCGAGCCAGTATGTAACTGATCCTATTTCAATTGCAGGAGAAAATGAGGCAGCTGTTCGGAAAAAAATGCAAGAAATTATTGATAGGGAAAAGAAAAAGAATCAATATGCAACTCCAACTGAAGCCTTGGTTTTTCCAGTCCATAGTTATAGGACGTATCCTGTGTCTGTCTTAGACTGTAACAAATTTTCACTTGAAGATTCTAAGTATGGAAAAGTACCGACCGAGAGTGAGTTGAGGAACGGAACTTATTTTGGACGGTGCAATGCATTTACTTACACACCAGGAAACGACCCTTACATGAATAATATGAGTCTTTCAGATTGGACATATTACAGTAAGACATGGGGAACGCCAAGTGGAAGTTATAAAAAATATGAATATTACAACTGGCAAGGTGCGCGTTTTGAGAATCGCAATACTGATTACTTTTTACAAATGAAATTCGATGTTTTACCTCCTAGATATGTAAAAATAGAACTTGTACCGAGTAAAGCCACAATTAAAGTCGGTGACACTCAACAGTTCAAAGTATATGGCTATCTAAATACCGGGCATAAAGTAGATATTACAACACTAACGGAACTTGTTTCATCAAAAACGGATATTGCAGAAATTGATTTTACAGGACTAGCGACAGGATATGAAGAAGGTGTAACAGGAATTATTGCTACCTTTGAAGATCCTGTGAGTGGTAAAGAGCTAGTAGACAGAGGGCTGTTGACTGTCGTTGATGATGACTCAGTAATACCCGCTGATCCAGGAACAATTGAATTAACACCTGAGTATAGTGCAATCATGGTCGGTGAAAATCAGAGTTATAAGGTTGAATACATTAAGGCAGATGGTTCAAGGTTAGATGTAACAAGCACTTCAAGCTATAGTAGTAGTAATACATCAATAGCGAGTATTGATTCTACTGGTAAGGCTATTGGGATTGAAGAAGGACAAGTTACAATAACTGCAACTTACGATGGTAAAACTGACACAGCAATCCTTGATGTAACAGAGCTTATTATTGAATATGAGAATAAGCCGCCGATTGCTTCACTTGAAGTGTTAAAGGAATATTATTGGATTGAAACTGTTGAAATGACAGATTCAAGTTATGATCCTGATGGAACGATTGTTTCTACTAATCTACTAGTTGATGGAAAACCAAGTTCTTTACATGTGAAGTACCCAAGGGTAACTGTTCCAGAAAACCATGTTGCACATTTAACTGTTACAGATGATGACGGGGCTTCTTCTGATGTAAGTAAGAGTTTTAAAATTTTACCAACTACTCCAACAGCTGATCTATCAGTTTACGGAAGTCTCAAAGTAAATCGTAAAATAGTTTTAGACGCAACGAATTCAGATTCAAAAAGTCCTGTTCATGTTGCTCCGATTGACTATAGTCAGACCAACTGGACAATTACACCTATAACTGAAGGAATAACACAGGATGACATTAAGGTAAAAGTATCTAGTGATTATTCCAAAAGAGAAATCTTAGTAAGAAAACCTGGAGAATATGAAGCTACAGTTACAGTAACAAATAATTTAGGTGAGACAAGTGAGCCAGTAACCAAAAAGTTCACTGTAGCTCCTGACCTTAAACCGATTGCTCAATTTACAGTAGAGGGAAAGAAAGTACTTCGTGATGAAACTGGAATTGCTAAGGTTAAGTTAACGGATAGCTCGTATTCAATAGATGATGATACTATTGCACAACGCATATGGTATATAGAATATGATAGTAATAACGATGGACTTTTTGGAACTAAAAGAGATACACCCAAGCAGGTTATCTCAGATGCAAATGAGCCAGTCGTTTACTATGAAACAGATCGAGTGGGGAACTACCGTTTTAATTTAGAAGTCGTGGAAAGTTTTAATCAACCAACGATCCCTGAATTCATATTAGCGGAACACTACTTAAGAGACGATACGGAACCTACACTTCCAGTACCATTACAGAGTATTGATCAGTATCATAAAGTAGAGAATTTTAATATCCCTCAAAATGATAAGGCAGTAACTGTAGATAATGCTCCGCCTGTTGTTGATTTTGGTATAACCAAACATAATAAAGTTGATATTTACTTAAATTTTGCTGGTCTTGATACCGCAACAATGCAGACAAATCATACGAATTATGGTTCTCAAGATCGGTATTATCGAACAAATTATGTCGAAACAAGAACATGGGAAGCTTATGATTATAGTTATGATATTGATAGTGCTGAGAAAAATAAATTAACAGCTCTTGCGGGAGATTTAGAAGTAAACCTTATAACTAAGGGGATAGATGCACGAGTTGTTATTGATAACTCTTATGAGAATAGACCAGATCCGGATGGAACATATAACATTAATTACCCTAACTGGGGTACGACTTATTGGACAGATAGCTATTATGATACTGTAACATCAGCTAGTCCTAATTATTCTCCACCTTCTGGCTGGTACATTACTTCGACAACTGATAACACGCAAAATGAATCGTACACTTTTACTTGTTCATTCTCGACTGGAACCTACTGGTGTCCTAACTGGGATTCCTATACAAGTACATTACCATCTTGTGGTTATCTATCATGTACCTCTTGGAGTAAGACTTTTGTCAATCATACTTATGCTGATAGAACAGAATCAGATGCAAGAAGGGAAGAGAAAGGACTTCCACCACTATCACAAGATGCTTTTAGGACTTCTTCTACGGATAGGTATAGTCGAGTGAATACCGTTTCAAGGACATATAATATTCGAAAAGATGTTCCGCGATCCGCGTATGAGATACAGAACTTTACAACAAGTGGTTCGCAAAAACCTTTTATTGATACAACCGATTATAGTGAGGCTATTTCAAATGCCTCTTATAGAGCGGGAGCTGATAGTTATTATATCCGCTATGATAAAAGGAATTGGTCATGGACTAACAATACCTCAAAGTTTAGTAGTGTTATTTCTGCAATGAAAAACAATTCCATATACTTATGGAACACTGCAAATAATGATAATCGAGTAAACTTTGAGAAGGTTATGACCAATGGTTCAAAGCTTGGGCAGTTCACTGTGTATGATAGCACTGCTGCTGAAAAGCATGTTCAGGAGATTGAAGATTACTTTATTAGTAACTATGCTCACAAAGAGGACGGAGTTAATAAAACTATTGTTCTTGGTGATAAAGTTGATTATACCGTCACTTATGAAGATCATGAAAATGATCCAGAATTAAAACGAGAGTGGAAATTTGAACATGATCCAACTAAAGTAAACGGAAGGGTAATTGATAATCAACCTTCAGGTCCTATTGCACAAAACGGTCTATGGATTAACAATCCTATGCAACTACCAGCAGTAGGGACATATAAAATTCAATTACGTGCAATGGATGACCCAATTCACTTTAAAGATTCACGATTCTATAATTTCCGTAAGTGGTCAGATGAGAGCATAGTAAGGGAATACACAGTTAATGTTCATAGACGTCCTACAGCATTGTTTAATTTTACAGTAGACCAGAGTGATAATTTTAAACTCACATTAGATCCTTCACCTTCATATGATATCGATTTTAAAACTAATCGAGACGATAAAGGAATTGCGGAATATGAATGGAGTTATTATCTTGACGGTGTGGAATACGAAGGTAAGCCACCAGCTAACGTACAAGTTGACAAATTCTATGACGTAACATTGACTGTAACTGATATAGATGGTGCAAGTGATTCAATAACAAAGAGAATTAGCACGAAAAATGAAAATTTACCACCTGTTGCTTTATTTGAAGTACAGGATATAGTAACAAGAAGTGAAAAGTTAAACTTTATAGATTTAAGTTATGATCCAAACGATGACCCTCTTACAAACTATCAAATTACTGTGCGTAAACAAGGCGATCAAACAGTACTTAAGAATTTAACTTCTTGGCCAGAAAGTTTTGAAGAGATGGGATTGCCGATTGGAGAGTATGTTATTGGTTTAACTGTTGATGATATTCCTAAAGTTGGGGCTTCATTAACTTCAGAATTATATGAACGTAATATAAAAGTAATCCGTGATAATGATCCGCCAGTTTCGTTATTTACTTTAAGCCCTAACCCAGTTGAAAAAGGGAAACTTCTCACATACGAAGATCAGAGTTACGATCCTAATGGTGATCCTCTAATAAACTACAGTTGGTTAGTGGAACAAATTGACGAGAATGGGAACGTTATTGAATCTTGGAATACTGGTGTGCCACCAACAGATTTAGAGCAATTTGGTGGTATAGGCAAGTATAGAATTACACAAACGGTATTTGATGACCCGCCATTCCCGCTACAATCTTTATCTGATGATTATACAATTGAAGTGGAAATGATACAGGGACCAGAAGCGCCGTTTGCTGAATTTGCTTGGGAGCCACTACAACCAACAGAAGAAGACACGATTACACTTGATCCTTCTTATAGTTATGACTTAGACGGAACTATAGAGGGGTATGATTGGTCAATAAAAGCTCCTAATGGAATTGTTACAACCTCTACATTAATGAATCCTAAGATAATGAATGCACAGGTTGGTGAATATGAGGTAACTCTAAATGTAATTGACAATGATGGTCTAAAATCAATAATACCTGCTGTTCATACCATTTTGGTTAAACCTAAAGCACCTAATAAACCGCCTGTCGCTGAATATATTTGGGAGCCATTTAAGTTGTTTTTAGGAGACAATGTTAAATTAAATCCAGAAGGCTCATATGATGTCGATGGTACGATTGTTTCTTATGAATGGAGCATAGCACCAACTATTGGAGCA
>NZ_JBLUOI010000130.1:0-8094 GCF_048059995.1 Metabacillus sp. YM-086
TTATCCCCCCAATAAAATGTATATATGTCGTAATTCAATTATAATTCATATGTCCATTATAAGGGGGTTGAGCACTGTCACTTCCCGAATTTTGTCGACACCACACTCAAAATAAAACTTTAAGGTTCCTTTAAGGTTCTTCCGTAATAATAGAGCCATAGAAAATACAACTTTAGAAATAGTCATTATTTACTACGACATAAAGGAGAACTACAAATGAAGATTACAATTCAACAGAAAATAATGTCCGGCTTTTTACTACTCGCTATCCTAATCGGGATGGTGTGTGCGCTATCTTACTATCAGATTTCTAAAATCAACTACTCCTATTCCGTATTAGTTGAGCAGCAATCAACTAATTTAACTAGTATTAAAGATATCCAACTCTACGCCTCCCGCTCCATTGCAAGCTTGAGAGGTATGCAATCTAATGGAACAGACAATATGGAGTTTTTTCAAACTTCTCTTGATCAGATAACCGAACAGGTAAACAACATAGAATCTGACATACATAATCAAGAAGCAAAAGAACTTTTAACAACTATCACTTCCTTAAAGGAACAAATTATGGAGCAGGTTCAAGCAGAGCAAGCTACTGAACTTGTTGAAGAAGAAATTATTCCATTAGCGATACAAATCGAAGAAGCAGCAAATAGAATCGTTGAAATCCAAACAAAAGAAATGCAAACTGAAACAACTTCAAATACGGAAATGGTTTCTTCTGTTAAAAACATGATGCTAGTATGGAGCCTTATTTCTCTGCTTCTGGCCATCTTAATCGGCATGTTCATGTCCCGTATGATTACTCGTCCTATTTCTTTATTAGTAGAAGGAGCTAAAAAAATTGCTTCAGGTGATTTAACACAAGAGGACATTGGTGTGAATAATAGCGATGAAATCAGTGAATTGGCAAATTCCTTTAATATCATGAAGCAAAATCTTCAACAACTCATTGATGAAGTACGCTTGAATGCACAACAGGTTTCGGTAACCTCGGAAGAATTATCTGCAAGTGCCGATGCTACGAATCTCGCAACACAACACATTACTCTTGGGATGCAAGAGGTTGCAGTAGGAGCGGAAAAACAAGTTAGCACAGTTATTCAATCAGTTGAAAGTGCTGAGGAAATTACAAAAGGAATGAATAAGGCAACTGAATCCATTCAGTCTGTAGCTAATTTAACGATTGTGGCAAATGAAAAAGCAACATTAGGTAACGATGTAGTTAATAAAACAATTGATCAAATGAAACTGGTGCAGGATTCCGCAATGGAGTCTGCTGAAGTTGTTCATACACTAAGTAATAAGTCTAAGGAAATTGGCCATATAATTGAATTAATAACAAAGGTTGCAAGTCAAACCGACTTACTTGCGTTAAATGCTGCCATTGAAGCAGCTCGTGCAGGTGAACAAGGAAAAGGGTTTGCAGTTGTAGCAGATGAGGTTCGAAAATTAGCTGTGCAATCCGCAGATGCAGCAGGTCAAATTCGTCAACTTATTGAAGAAATACAAGAAGAATCCGAAAAAGCGGTAAGATCTATGAATAATGGAACAGATGTTGTAAAAGAAGGGTTAAAGCTAGTAAGTCAAACCGGTGAATCATTCCAAAACATTGTTGGAGCGATCCAACAGGTAGCAGCTGAATCACATGAGGTGGCTGCTATTGTGAATCAAATTCACTCAAATACACAAATAGTTACAGAAGGAATGAAAGAAGCAAGAGATATTGTTGAACAATCCTCAGTAAGTATCCAAAACGTTGCAGCCTCTACTGAGGAACAAAACGCAACAATGGAAGAGGTCTCTTCATCAGCTGAAGGATTAAGTGAAATGGCACAAAATTTATATAAAGTGATAAATAAGTTTAAAGCTTAGAAGTGTAAAAAGATCATCACTCTTTATTAAGTGATGATCTTTTTACATACCAATTTCCCGATCTTTTCTTAAAGAATCGGCAACATAATATAAAAACACGTTCCTTTACCTTTCACGCTATCAATATGTACCTCACCTTGATGCTGATGTACAGTCGTGAATACTTGTGTTAATCCCATTCCTGTTCCATCTGGCTTTGAAGAGAAAAACGGTGTTCCAACTAGTCTTATTTCTTCCTTCTTCATTCCTACTCCAGTATCAGATATCACAATATGAACCACCTGATCTTTCACAAAATGTTTAATCGTTATTTTCCCTTCACCTTCGATTGCTTCGATTGCATTTTTGATTAAGTTAAAAAATGCTTTTACAAGGATATTCTTCTTTCCCATAAACACTTGTTGTCTATCCTTAAAATCTGTATGAATCTCTATATTATATAACTGTTCCTGAAACATAAAAACAATCGAATCAAGCTCTTGGCACAAACGGATTGGCACACGAGCCTCATCTATTAAGTCCGGCTTCGAAACCTGCAATAGATTGTTAAGTGTAGATAACGCCTTATCTAACTCGCTTTCGATTGTTTCTAAATAGTTATGCTCTACTTGTTCCTTAAGTAGCTGGGTAAACCCCTTTACAGCAGTAAGCGGATTTCTCACTTCATGTGCTATTCCTGCGGAAATTTGTCCGATTGAAGCCAGTTTATCATTATGTGATAATAGCTTTTCCGCTAGTTTTTGTTTTGTTATATCTCGTATGTAAATCAAAGCCAGCGTTTTATCAGAGAGATTATATGGGATAGCTTTTATTTCAACATCAATGATTTCTTTTGTATATGTTACTAACTTCTGTTCCATTGCCTCAGCTGTTTCATGAAAGCTAAATACTCTGTTTAACCTTTGACTGCATACTTCATGATAATCAGGATGAAGGAAATCTTTTAGATCCTTCAGTTTTTCAGGTTCACAATTAAATAGCTGAAGAGACGTTTGATTATAATAGACTATTTTTCTATTTTGATCTAACAATAAGATACCGCTTAACGCCTGGTCTACTATTTTCTGAAAATCAATGTGATTGGTCATTGTAGGTTCCTCATGAGTGTTTTCCTTTTATTGTATAGTAAATAGTATAAAAATTCAGCAAATAATACACAAAAAAACACTCACCTTTAGAAAAAGGAAAGCGCTATTAGTTCAAATTTTATTTTCCTCTAAAAGTCTTGCCATCAAAGTACTTTTTGCTTCTTCTTAATCTCTTTATGATTCATGCCGCGATTTTTCATTTCCCATTTCACTAAAGATAGGTACTTCTTAATTTCAATCACTCTATTCAGATCATAAAAAGATCCTCTACTTTTATGTACTTTTAATTGTTTCTTATATTTTAAATACATACAAGATAACTCATTATTATTAATTGTACTTAGCTCTGGTCCCATCCACTTCACCCTATAGAAAAATTCCTTTCTCATTATGAGCGAAGAATGGTTTTAATTCAAGAGATTTATTCTTTATTTTTAATCCTTCATGAAATGAAAATTCTACTAATGCGGAAATAGCAAAGGGCTATAACCTAACAACGGTTTATAACCCTTTACCTTTTCCTTCCTCTTCATCATCATTAAATCCTCCTAAATTTGTACCATCTGTGATAATTGATAATAAAACGGAATACCAACTATTAAATTTAACGGAAACGTTACACCTAAAGATAAGCCTAAATAAATAGAAGGATTTGCTTCTGGAACTGAAGCTTTTAATGCCGCAGGTGCTGCAATATAAGAGGCACTTCCCGCTAAAACACCCATTAAGGTTGTTCCGCCTAACGAAAGTCCTATCAAGCTACCAAGCAAAACACCTAACATTCCAAAACATAATGGAGTGATTAATCCGAAAAACAATAACTTAATGCCATGTTTTTTTACTTCTGGTAGTCGCTGACCTGCAACTATTCCCATATTTAATAGGAAAAGGATAAGAACACTGTTATATAAATCCATAAATAATGGTTTAACCGCTGGAACTGCCTGTTCACCAAGTACTACACCGATGCCCAAACTTCCAAGCAAAAGAAAGATACTTTTCCCAAAAATACTTTCTCTTAGCACTTCCTTATCAATCATTCTGACAGATAAAGGCACAATCCCAATTCCCTGTGACGATAAGCTCGGAGATGAGTCTTTTTTCTCTATTATTTTTAATAGAAAAATAGAAACTAAAATTGCCGGACTTTCCATAATCACAACCATTGCATTCATAAATCCCTCATAAGAAGTTCCATTTTTCTCAAGAAAAGAAATGGCAGCCCCATATGTCACAATACTAATTGACCCATATGTTGCAGCTAACCCTATTGCGTTTTTTAAGTCTAATTTCATAAGTCTACCAATCATCAGCGTGATAATTGGAATTAAAATACCTAGAAATAAGGTTGCCATAATCGGTTTAATAACTGACCCAATCGTATAATGAGATAATTCAATTCCTCCCTTTATCCCTATGGCAATTAATAAATAAATACTCAACGCTTCACTTAATCCACTCGGAAATTTCAAATCTGATTTTACGATTGCTGCTAAAATTCCTAGTACAAAAAATAGCACAACCGGCGAAAGTAAATTTTGTATGATAATATCTGACATCCTCTTCTCCCCCTTTTCGTCATTCTAATAAAAAAACCGACAACTTAAGGGAAATGGTATGGCCCATTTCATCTTAAAATTGCCGGTTTCCTTTCAACTAAGCTACATGCTTTTTTGAATGACTCCCACTATTTATTTCTCAAAAGTTTCCTCAAGATTACGATTCAGCTTGAACAGCATCATTCGTTCACCTGTTACGGTGCTAACATCTGTGTGAAAGCTTTTTATTTTTTCTCCAGTAATAGTAAATATGATTTCACCTAATGTTTCGATCCCTGACTCGACTAAATCGGAACGAGTTCTCTTAATCGATTGCATTCCTTCCTTTGTTTTACAAAGGGTGATCTCTGCTGGTGCCAACACTCCTCTTAAATTCACAATAATCATGTCCCGTAATATATCTGTTTTCACAGAAACGGAACCACGCCCAAGAAAGTCCTTTTCCCACTGTGTTAACGCCCTACTTATTTCAGATTCGATGAAACCCTTTGACTTCATATTTCCACCTTCTTCCTAATAAAAAAATCGGTATACTCCCTAACATCGTCATCTTGTTAAGAAATATACCGATTTATCTTCACCTTAGATCAAATGAATAGGTTCATGTCTTTTTCATATAATCAATACATTTATTAATCATATGCTAAAGCAATTCCTTCATTTAGAACAAGTTGGATCTATCGGAAATTAAATTTATATATAATTTACTGGTATCTGATCAAAAAGTCAATACATTTTTTTCGAATGATTAAGATTAAGTGTAAATAATCGAGCTTGAAAGAAACCTTAATCATGTTAAAAACTATTTTTCAAACCGAAGTACACGGTCCTGCTCAAGTCCATAGCCATCAATAAAAATACGATCTTTATAGATCTCAATGATTGAATAAGTGTTTGTGTCAGCAGTTTCAAGCATTCCTTTAAGATTCACATAATGAATGCCATTTTTTTCACCATAATTGCCTGCATGATTATGCCCATTAAAATAAGCAACAACATTTCCAGAGGACTCAAGCTCTTTGATCACAGCTTCATCGTTCCAAATATTATGTGAATTCTCTGGATAAACTGGCATATGGGAAAATACAATGACTTTTTCATTTGCTTTTTTAGCCTTTTTAAGGACATTTTTTAACCAATCTAATTGTTCTTCACTAATTCCGCCGTTCCATGTTTGTGCATTAATATCACCTTTTGCCTTGATTGAATCATACATTTCTTGAGCCTGCTGGTACTTTTCAGATCCTTTTGGATTTGCATAAAAACTAAGATCATTTGAATCAAGTACAATGAAACGCCAATTTTTTTGCTTAAAATCATAATACTGATTTTTCATACCAAGTCGTTCAACAATTGTATCTGAGGGCTCAGGAAAATCATGATTTCCTAAAACATGATATTTCTTTCCTTCAATCATCTCATATACTGGCAAAATTTGATCAAAACTCGACATATCCCGATCGATTAAATCTCCAAGCTGAATGGTAAAGCGTAGTTTACGTTCATTAAACGTTTGGGCCGCATCTGCAAGCTTCTCCAAAGAATTTCGGTAGTATTTTGTTCCTGATGGATCACAATCACAATATTGGGCGTCAGGGACAACACCAAACTCAATTTTAGGCTTGTCTACATTCTTGGCAAAAGTTGAACCTGGATACATTGCAAAAATACCAGCAGTTAACACTAACACTGAGCTTAGCCCTTTAATCGCTCCTTTAAACTTGTTACCTTTCTTCATTTTACTAGATTCTCCTTTCAAAATGGTTATGAATTCCAATTTCACTCCTATCATAACTAAATATTTTTGAAAGAAGCTAAAGTTAATCAAATCTTTATTGAGTCTTTAAATTTTTACATACCCGTCAAAAAAATGTAAATTTATGTATGAAGAAAGACACTTTCACTTTGGTTTTAATAGGATAATAGGTGTACGATTTATAACAAAAGAAGCCGCTCTTCACTCGAAGAACAGCTCCCATTAATTCGGTTCAACATGAATATGAACATCATGCACACCGTATTCAATAATCATCATTTTTTCAACCATTGTCGCAATATCATGAGCCTTCGTAATATTCAATGAGGAGTTAACAAGAATTACCACATCTATCACTTCATTGTTTCCGTAATTTCTCCCCTTTATTTGCTTAATCCCCTTTACTCCATCTACCTTTAAAATAACTTCCTGATACAAGCGTAATTTATCTTGATCAAATCCGTCTGAAAGTTCATGTGAAGATTGCCTAAAAATGTCCCAGGCTGTTTTACATATTATTATGCCAACAATAATGGCAGTAACCGTATCTAACCACGGCATATTTAGTTGAGAACCAATGATCCCAACGGCAGCCCCAATACTGACCCAAGCATCTGATAAATTGTCCTTTGCTGCAGCCATCACGGCACTACTATTAATGTTTTCAGCTAATCTTTTGTTATAACGATAAACAAAATACATCACGAGTGCAGAGAACATACCTACATATGCAGCGATCACATCTGGTGATTCTTTTTCACCTTGGAAAATAGACAACATACCATCAAACAACACTTGCACCCCTACTGCTGCCATAATAAAGGAAGCCAGCATCGAGGCAATTGTCTCACTTTTCCAGTGTCCATAACCATGATCCTCATCAGGAGGTCTTTGTGAAAGCTTAAGACCAATGAGAACGGCAATAGACGCGATCACATCCGTTGAATTATTCAATCCATCTGCCTTCAATGCATCCGAGTTACTTATGTATCCAATGACAAGCTTTAAAACCGATAAACATATATATGCAACGATGCTAATAATAGCACCACGTTCGCCAAGTTTTAGGTTCCGATATTTTTCTTCTTCCATCACAAACCTCCTTATCGCCTTTCATATCATAGCAACAACAAATCGGGTGGGTCTAGAGCAACCTTTTTGCCTGCTTTTATATAAATATGAAGGGCGAAAGAATGTTGAGTGGAGGAAATTTAAATGGATTGAGAAAACAATATTTTAAGGTTGAATTAAGGTTCGTCTATCATAATAAATCTTGCAAAACCAACAAGCACTCTAACAATAAATAATAGAAAGGAATATGCCAAATGAAAAAAATTTCAGGATTAATCTTAACAGGAGTTTTAGCATCTTCCATCGCACTAATCGCGGGCTGCTCATCTGATGCAGAAACAACACAAACTGAAGAAACGACAACACAAACAACAGAACAAGCTCCTGAACAGCCAGCAGGAAATCGAATGGATATGTTCGCAGGCTTAGATGAAGAAACAAAGGCAAAGGCTGAAGAAATCATGATTCAAATGAGAGAAGGAACCATCACTAGTGAAGAAGCTGAAGCACAATTAGCTGAGTTAGGTGTAGACCTACCTATAGGTGGCGGAGCTGGTGGAGGCCCGGGCAGCAATATGTTTTCTAATCTTGATGAAGAAACCCGAGCTAAAGCGGAAGAAATTATGAGTGCAATGAGAGAAGGTACGATTACAAGAGAAGAAGCTGTAGCACAATTGGCTGAGTTAGGAGTAGAAATGCCAAGTATGCCTGAAATGCCTGATACATCAGAAACGTCTGAAGATAC
>NZ_JBLUOI010000131.1:0-7965 GCF_048059995.1 Metabacillus sp. YM-086
TCCAAATTCTTATGACCGTTGGGTGTTTCGTTATGAAGATTAAAAAAAAGTGGAAATTGAAAGACCAACTATCTTTGCTAAAAAGATTAAGTAGTTTGTTAGATAAAGGGTATACACTAAATGAAGCCCTGCAGTTTCTTCATGTTAACGAGCATGGGTATAAAAAGGCTGACTTACAGCAATGTATATCATATTTATCTTCAGGTAATTCATTTCGAACAGCACTTTCAAGCTTACAATTTCATCGGGATGTGTTAAGCTATCTCTATTTTGCTGAACAGCATGGGGACCTAGAATTTTCACTAAAAGAATGTAGTGGAATTCTGGATAAAAAACTTACACAGTTTGATAAGCTTACAAAACTACTGCGATATCCTATCTTCTTATTATCAACGGTGTCCATTATTTTACTAATGATCCAATTTGTTATTACCCCACAATTTGAGCAGCTATATGCTTCTATGAATATTGAAACCTCCTTTTTTTCATTATTTTTACTAATTGTTTTTAATGGAATAAAGCTTTTAGGAATTTTGTTAATAGTGGTAGTACCCACAATTGTTTATTACTTCTTTTCCATATTTAAAAAACAGCCCGCAGAAGCTCAAATGAACACAATCATAAAAATTCCTATTTTAAAAAGAATATTTGTTATTTCTCACAGTTATTTCTTTGCCCTGCAACTGAGTAATTTATTAAAAGGGGGGATGTCTACTTTTGAGAGTTTAAAGGTTTTTGAAAGTCAGAATTTATTGCCATTTTTTAAGGTAGAGGCAGGCTACCTCATTCAACAATTACGAGCTGGTGAACAGCTACACCACATTATTGCTGAACGATGTTTTTATGAAAAGGAGCTGTCTCTTGTTATTTTGCATGGACAAGCAAATGGGCAGCTGTCAAGGGAGCTTTACACGTATAGCCAGCTTATTATCGATAAGCTTGAGCAAAAAATGGTGAAAATAATGGAAGTCGTTCAACCTGCTATTTATGGATTCATAGGTATGATCGTATTATTTGTCTACTTATCTATGCTTTTACCGATGTACAAGATGATGGAAAGCTTATAGGAGGTAATCGATGAAGAAAGAAAAAGGTTTTACGTTAATTGAAATGCTAATTGTATTACTCGTTATAACGGTATTACTGCTTATTACGATTCCAAATGTTACGAAGCATAATAGCAGTATTCAAGAAAAAGGCTGTGATGGGCTTATTAATATGGTACAGGCTCAAGTAACATCTTATCAAATCGATCATAAAAAAATTCCTACAATAGGAGAACTACAAACCGGTGGCTATCTACGAAGTACACCTGTATGTCCAAATGGTAATACGGTTGCAATTGCTGCAGATGGAGTTGTTTCTGATGGAGGAGCACCAGCAGCCGATTAGTAAAAATGGTTTTACTTTATTAGAAACAGTTCTTGTGTTAGCTATTGTAAGCAGTATGAGCTTGCTTTTTATTGCGAATATTGTTCCTATTTATAATCAAAAAGTTTTAGATACTTTTTTAGATACATTTGAAAAAGATGTCATGTATGCACAGCAATACGCACTGGTAAATGAAGAAAAAGCTTATATAGTATTTGTGCCGAGTCAGAACAAATACACAATTGAAGGGACAATGCTGGGATCAAAACTTATTGAAAGAAAGTATGACAGTCGAATCAAAATTGAGGCTGAAGTATTTTCGAACCGCATCACTTATAATCCTAATGGTTCGATTCGAGCAAGCGGGACTATGCACATTAGCTATTACAATCAGTCATATAAGGTGGTTTTTTATCTTGGAAAGGGTCGTTTTGCTCTTCAAGAACGTTAAAGGCTATTCATTAGCAGAAACAATCACAGCATTTAGTATGTGGATATTAATTGTTTCCATCCTCATCCCTCAGCTTGTTCTTTTAACTCAAGAACGAGTTACAACAAAACAATCTTCTGATGCGTTGAAATTATTACACGAGAAGGTTCAACATGTTGCTTTTTCTGGTGTTGACAAAGAAAACGAAGATATTGAAAAAGACTCAGTAGTTTATCACTTAACATGGAGGGAGGATGGTGGGGATCAAAAGGCATGTATGGAATGGTCAAGTTTGTTTAAAAAAACAAAATCGGTTTGCCTTCTTGTATCTTAACGAACGGGGGTATACGTTTTTGAATATGCTTCTAACCTTTTTCATTTACTCCTTCATTATTTCAACTCTCACTATTATTTTTCACTTTCTAATTTCTCATTCTCAACATCCAGAAGACTTAAGGCCATTTGAATGGGAACTTTTTATCATACAACTTCATAGGGAATTTAAAGAATCCAGTAATATAACCATTCAGGATACAGAATTAACGTTTACAAATCATAGTGGACAACATGTTAGTATTAATCACTATAAAAACCTAATTCGTAGACAAATATCCGACAGAGGCCACGAAATCCTCCTTTTAAAAGTAAAAACAATGACTTTTCACCAAGTTGACAGAGGAATTCAACTTTCTGTCATAAGTGAGGCTGGTAAGGTTTATACCTATACATTTAGATCTTATAAGGAATTAGTCAAAGTATGAAGGACGAAAAAGGCTTCATTATGCCAAGTATGATGGTGATCGTGTTTTTCTGTTTGCTAATAACAGCACATATCTCAACGTCCTTAGTAAATGAAAAAAAATTCTATGAGGAAACAAAACAATATTATACTCTTGATTCAATCATGCAAGTTGCAGTTGAAAAATCACTAAAGGAAGTAAAAAGTGGATCTGCTTTACTTAATGAACAGATTTCAGTGAACACGTATAATGGTCAATTCACTTACCTGGTTCAAGAAGTCTCACCACTGATTTTTAATGTTTCGATCACGTGCCAAACAAATGAAGGAAAAGAATATACGGCTTCTTATCAATATGATTCTTCAAAAAATGAAATGAATGTATGGTCTGAATATTAAAAATTATGGTATTGTAGAAAGAAAACGTGGAGGAACTGGTTTTGGAAGCAATTTATTTAACTGGATTTATGGGAGCAGGAAAAACAACAGTTGGTCAGCAACTTGCACAAAACATGAAACTTCCTGTTATTGATACAGATCAAGAAATTGTAAAAAAATTAAATAAGAGCATTAAAGAAATATTTGAAGAATATGGTGAAGCCTTTTTTCGCGACCAAGAAACAAAAATCTTAAAAGAACTTCCAACAAATGACGTTATTATTACAACTGGTGGTGGAATTGTCATTAAAGACGAAAATAGAGCTTGGATGAAAGAACATGGCAGTATCGTGATGCTTCATGCAGATATTGATACAATCTACGAACGTGTTCATTCAGATAAAAGTCGGCCTTTAGCAAGTAAAAAATTAAAACAAGAGCTTAATGATTTATATCAATCACGAGTAAATTTTTATGATGATTGTACAGTGTTAATTGAAACGGCACAAAAAAATATTGAAGATATTGTGAATGAAATAAGTATACGATTAAATGCTAAGAACTTTGGAAATAAATAGAGGTAGATACCATTTATTAATTGAGGTGTTTTACCTTGTCTACAAATGACTATATAAAGTATGTTACACAGCAAATAGTTAAACATATGGACACGCCTAAAGAAACAAGAAAGCAGCAACGGCAGGAACGCAAGGACCTTGATGCATCTTCGTCATATTACAGTAATCGTTGGTTAGGTGTTCTACCTTTTGCAGTAAGATTGTTAATGAATAAGAAAAAAGATCAATAAAAGATGGGAAAACAGTACAGTCATTAACTGTGCTGTTTTTTTATATAACAATAAAAATGCTCTGTCATAAAGCGAATTTATATGACAGAGCTAATCTGGTCGACATTATTTTGCAAATATCGGGGAGGCACCACCTATGCCTCCGGTACAACCTGAATTTTTTTGATTTCACCAGTTTTTGAGTCATATGTTATGGTTGTATAGACAGCAAAGTCGTCCATACCTTCACGTAATGTTAAGCGGTATTGCTTAACTGTAAAATCCTTTTTCTTTTTGTCCCAAATTTTTTGAGAAAACAATACTTGTGATAATGGGTAACGTTTTTTTGTTTCTTTTACTGCAACATCTTCCCATGTTTTCTGAGAAACAGCATGAACTTCAGGTGAAAATGAAACCTGTGTTGCTGTTAATCCGTACAGTATTGTAAGAAAAAATATCCATTTCTTCACCTATGAACACCATCCTTGCTACATATTTTTACCAATACATTGAAAATCATACATAGTTTGTAAGGTGTAATCATATGGAGGGAGTAGGAGTTGAGAAGAAAACAATAAAGGGGGTAACAGTGATGGCAGGTTTCATTGTGGTGTTGATTTTTATTACGCTTCTTTTCATTGGTCTAGCAGCCGGTATAGGAACAAAGTCGAGGAAAAATAGAAAGAATAGAAATGAGAATTCGTCCTTTATCCCACCATTTTTTATTGGTGATTCCCATGACAAACAGAATCATCATGATTCAAATGATTCCTCTGGCGGATTTGGAGATTTTGGAGGTGGCGATGGTGGTGGAGGAGATTGAAAAGGATTATTTTCATTCTTTCTATTATCTTCCTCATTGGGTGCACTACAGAACCGACTCAATCCGAAATGTCAATCAGTCCAACAGAACTGACAAGCAGAGAGAAATCAATATTGGAAGGAGTAATTGGTCAGGAAATACTTAGTTATGATGTAAGCTCGCTTCCTAATGACCATCAACTTCGTTTAACTGTTGAACATTATCACAACGGTGAAAAGCAAAATCATGTAGCAAATATGTCCAGTTCCATTACAGCAAAAGACAAACCCCATACGCTCTTCTTTTCAAGAGAGAAGACAGATGAAGGCTATACGATCCATGCATTAGTATTGTCGGAAAATGGTGTGAGTGCAATGGAAGCTTATAAAGAGTACAATACAAAAAATTTATCCTTATTGTTTAAGAAATTAGAGGAAGAAATAACCTTCAACACGAACGAAGAAATCATTGTAGGTGTTACAATTGAAGATAGTGGAAATGAGATCATCACTGGATCCCTTCAAGAAGATGATCCACGTTTTAAAGAGGTGATCGCTAAGTATCAGGATGTTTTCGTTTATAAAGTTTCTGTAAGTAAAGATCAAAAGGTCATTGATTGATGGCCTTTTTTTTCCTATTATAACTATCTAATTGTACGAGACATTCTATCAAATAGTTATATGCTATTTTAATTCAATTGGAATCCCGAATAAAATTTAGCATATATAAGCCATAGCATATATAAGCCATAGCATGTTTAAATGTACTTTTTCTGAAAAATAAATAAGTAAATAAAAGGCCGGAAAATGGCCTTTTATTCATGAGAAGCTACCTGTTGGTGAAGGAACTCTTGGACCTCATTAAAAGATAAGCCAAGCTGCTTTGCTTCTTTCATTAATTCTATCCATTCTACATCTAATTGCTCGTTATTTAGCTTTTCCTTCACAACATTCATTCAGCTGTCCTCCTGGATAAGGTTTTCCTTTTTCATCTTTGTTTCTTTCCATTTTCGAAATTTCAAATAATCCCTAAACTCTTTAAAATCTTTTTTACTCATGCCTTCCTCAATCGCCTTATTCAATAATTTACTCCATTCCTTATCAAGAACAATCTCTCTTGACAGCTCCTCGGAAGGCGAAGAACCTAGTAGCACTTCAACCTCTATCTCGAGAGTTGAAGCAATCTTTTTTAAAAATTGAAGTGAGGGATTTTTCTGCACATCGCGTTCAATATAGCTTAGGTAAGACTTGGACACCCCTGCTAACTCAGCTAATTCAGTTATTGAATATCCCTTTTCCTGCCTCAACTCCCTTAAACGTTTTCCAACCATATGGTTCTCCTTATCATAAAAAGAAAATTGTTAACAAGTTCATTATAAGGAACAATTTGTTCTTAATAAAATAACAAAAACATATGAATGGAAGAGATTTCATGAGAAAATAAGACCATGCTGTTCGTTTTAACGAAAAAACAACAAAATTTAAGAGTTTTTTTAAATCAATTAAATCGGATATAGTTATATATATAATGAACAATGAACATATAGGCAAATGTTTATGGAACGTTTCTAAGAAAGGTAATAAAGAATTTGAAAATTCGCTAAAAAGGATTGACTTGTTCTCTATTGTGAACTATCCTATGAATAGGTTCAAATAAAATAAACGGGGGGAATTTTAAATGTCAGGCCTTCAAGACCTTGATGATAAACAATTACTTGAACAAAAATCAAAAGAAATTAACATAAGAGAGTTGTTACTAGTAATTAAAAGATATTTATGGATCATTCTATTGGTAACTGTAATCTCAACCTCCGCGGGAACATATTATTCTATTTCTTCATACACTCCTATGTATCAATCGGCTTCAAGAATGATATTAAATGCCGATAGTGGCCTAATGTCAACACTTAAAGTGATCATTCAAGACACAACTGTATTGGAAAAAGTAGTTGAAAAACTAGATCTTCCCTACCCTCCAGAAGTACTTAGCAGTAAGATTATGGTTGCCAGTATCGGTGACTCAAAGGTTGTCACTGTTACGGTAACAGATTCAGATCCAAAGCAGGCTGCAATTTTAGCAAATTCTATAGCGGAAACTTATAAAGAAGAAATTCCGGGAATTATTGGGTTTAATGATGTTAAACTTCTATCACAAGCAAAGGAAGTACCGTTTCCGATTAATGAAGATAAAAATAAACCAATAATATACGGTTTTGCTGGTGGAATAGTAGTCAGTATTGGTCTAGCCTTTTTACTTAACACTTTAAATAATAGCATAAGAAAAGAGCACGAAGTTGAAGAATTATTAGGTTTACCAGTTCTAGGAACTGTGCCAAAAATGAAGAAAGCAAATATGCAAGGTAAACAAAAACGTTCAGTGAGATTTGATTACGGGAGTGAGACAATTGGTTCTTAGTTTAATTAACAAAAATAAAGCAATGAAAGAAATCACAAGACGTCATTTTGTTTCCCATACATACCCCAACTCTGAAATTGCTGAACGTTTCCGTACTATAAGAACCAATATTCAATTTAGTTCGATTGATAAAAAGCATCAATTGTTAATGATAACTTCCCCCTCTAATGGAGAAGGGAAAACAACAGCAGCTGTGAATTTAGCCATTTCGATTTCACAGCAAGGTGAAAAAGTATTGTTAATAGATGCTAATTTAAGAAGACCAAAACTTCAACAAGCATTTAATATAAAAGAAACAAAAGGACTTACAGATGTTCTAATCGAAGGTATTCCTTTAGAAGAAGCAGTCTTTCAAACGCAGATTGGACAATTAGATGTGCTTTCAAGTGGAACCATTCCCCCAAATCCTGCAGAAATTATTGGATCAGGAGCTATGAGTCGTTTTCTAATAGAAGCAAGAAAAGAGTATAATGTTGTGATATTTGATTGTCCCCCAGTTCTTGAAACGACAGAAACCAAATTATTAGCAGGGCAATGTGATGGTGTAGTGTTAACACTAAATAGTGGAAGAACAGATCAGGAAAAAGCTTTAGAAGCCAATAGATTATTAAAACTTGTACGAGCGAATGTTTTAGGTGTTATATTGAATGCTGGGGAATAAGCTTTATTTGCTCGATTGTTCTTTATTGAGAATATTTTGTGAGTAATAATGAAAAGGTGATGTCTCCTTGCCTTTATCAATGGAGGCACTCGACCATGCTGTGGGTCTAAAAAACCTTAGATGCGAGTCGTCAAGAGTGTGGTGTGAGGGAGGGTTAAATGCCCACATATATTAAAATGATTACCTATATTTCTCGAGTTAGAGGTTTATAGGTAATCATTTTAGTTAAAGGAGCTGAAACCATGAAGGAGTTTGATCGCTTTCCAAAGGTCATGAAAAAGCTCTTGCGTTACATAAAACAGGATGCATCAATAGAACAGCTTGAGCAGTTTAAGAAAGAATTAGATTATGCCATACAAAGAAGAACAATAGTAATAAAGAA
>NZ_JBLUOI010000132.1:0-7902 GCF_048059995.1 Metabacillus sp. YM-086
GGGCCTTAGCTCAGCTGGGAGAGCGCCTGCTTTGCACGCAGGAGGTCAGCGGTTCGATCCCGCTAGGCTCCACCATAAATTAAATAATAATAACTATGATACATAAAACGATAAACACTGTTTATCGTTTTTTTAATGTATTAAAAGCTGGTGCAAACAATTTAAATATACGAAATGCCGAAAAAGTATATCTAAATAGCAAAAAACTAGAAACTTTTCTCCTTTCATTCTCCAAAATTTGTTAAAATAATGATTGTGAAAAAAAATGAAACCTTATTGGTTTCTAATTCGTATAAAAAGAGACCCGCAGAGTGCGGAGGTATGATAAATGGAGACAATAGTAAAAAAACGAATAAAACAGGTGAAAAAAGGTGATCAAAATGCTTTTGCTGAGATTGTCGATTTGTACAAGGATAAAATCTATCAACTTTGTTACAGGATGCTAGGAAATGCGCATGAAGCAGAGGATATTGCCCAGGAAGCCTTTATAAGAGCATATGTAAATATTCACACATATGATATGAATAAAAAGTTTTCTACATGGTTATACCGTATTGCAACGAATCTTTCTATAGACCGTATTCGTAAAAAAAAGCCAGATTATTATCTGGATGCTGAGGTTTCCGGAACAGATGGTTTAAATATGTATTCACAAGTAGCTGCCGATGTAACACTACCCGAAGAGGAACTTGAAACATTGGAATTGCAAGAGACCATTCAAAAGGAAATATTAAAACTTCCGGATAAGTATAGAACTGTAATTGTCTTAAAGTATATAGATGAGCTTTCTCTTATAGAAATAAGCGAAATCCTGAATATACCTGTTGGAACCGTTAAAACTCGTATACATCGAGGTAGAGAGGCTTTAAGAAAACAATTAAGGCACTTATGATGAGGTGATGATAATGAGCTGTTCTTCAGAATATGTTCAACTATTGCATAAATATTTGGATCTTGAATTAACACCAAGTGAGGAAAAAATGGTTAAGGACCATCTTCATACATGTGAGTCTTGTTATCAGCACTTTCATGAACTTGAAAAGGCTGTTGCTCTAGTCAAAAGCACATCACATATTGAAGCTCCTCTTAACTTTACTGAAGCTGTTATGAATAATCTTCCGCGAGAAAAAAGAACTGTTTCATGGAATCGTTGGTTAAAAAGTCACCCACTATTAACGGCAGCATCTCTTTTTATTGTTTTGATGACTGGGAGCTTGCTTTCTGCATGGAATGAAGATCAACATTTTAGTGTATCGAAACAAAGTAATTTAGTTGTTGAAAATAGTAAAGTTATCGTTCCTAAAGATGAAGTTGTTAAAGGTGATGTAATTGTTAAAAATGGAACATTAACGATTGAGGGTACAGTTGATGGAGATGTGACAGTTATAAATGGAGAGCAATTCATGGCTTCTGCTGGTCAAGTAACTGGAGAAATTGAGGAAGTTGATGAAATGTTTGAATGGTTATGGTATCACATGAAATCTGTTTCTAAAGAAGTCGTAGAGGTATTTAACTAGAATGTCGTAAGGAATGGAATTTAGGGTTCTTCTTGACCAGTGACTATGAGAAACAAATACACATGGTTAACAAGAATAAATAGTAAAGGTCATCCACTTGGTGACCTTTTTACATTCCTAATAATGAAGTGATATAATAATAAAGTTACATACACAACAATAAATAGACAATGTCTATTCATAAATAGAGTGAGCTCATGGAGGACGAGTGAATGGGTTATGAGGATTTACCAATATTGCAATACCTCCGTATAGCTGTTGACATTCTCCTTGTATGGTACGTTATCTACAAATTAATAATGGTAGCAAGGGGAACTAAAGCTGTACAGTTGTTAAAAGGAATTACCGTGATTATTGTTGTTCGAATGCTTAGTCATTATTTTGGGCTAAGTACTCTACAATGGTTAATGGACCAAGCAATAACATGGGGATTTCTAGCCATCATCATAATATTTCAACCAGAGCTACGTAGAGCCTTGGAACAATTAGGAAGAGGTCGCTTTTTTTCCAGAAGCGGTCAGCCTGGTGAAGATGATCCTGAAATAATAGTCGAATCTATTGTGAAGGCAACAGACTATATGGCAAAACGTCGCATTGGTGCACTTATGTCGATAGAAAAAGAAACTGGGATGAGTGATTACATAGAAACAGGAATTGCATTAAATTCAAGAATCTCATCTGAGTTATTAATTAATCTCTTTATTCCTAACACACCTCTTCATGATGGTGCTGTTATTATTCAAAAAAATCAAGTGGCTGCAGCAGCATGTTATCTGCCTTTATCAGAAAGTCCATTCATATCCAAGGAATTGGGTACACGACATCGTGCAGCACTTGGAATCAGTGAGGTTACTGATAGTCTTACAATTATCGTATCAGAAGAAACAGGAAGCGTTTCTGCTGCTAGAAACAGTGAGCTGCATCGAAATTTAAATCAAGATGAATTAAGAGAGATTTTACAAAAAGAATTACATTCTACAACAAAAACTGTTTCCTCAAACCGTTGGCATTGGAGGGGGAAAAAAGATGGATAGGTTGATGAATAACCATTGGGTAATGAGGATTATTGCCTTGTTCCTGGCAATCATGCTATATGCATCCGTTAATATAGAATCTGGATCTCAAGGGGGAACCCAATCAACAAATCCTTTTAATTCTTCTCCCTCATTGGATAAGGCAACTGTCACGGATGTGCCAGTCGTTACATACTTTGATCAAGAAAATCTTGTTGTTACAGGGGTACCAGAAACAGTTAATGTAACATTAGAGGGTCCAACGGTTGCATTGACAAAAGCAAGGACAGTTAAAGATTTTGAGATATATGCTGATTTAAATAAATTATCAATAGGTACTCATCGGGTTCAACTTAAGTATAAAAACTTATCCGAGGATTTAGAGGCAAGTATTAATCCTTCTACTATCACAGTTTCAATTGAAGAGAAGGTTACGAAGGATTTCCCAGTTGAGGTTGATTTTACTAATGAAGATAAATTAGAGGAAGGATACACACCGGATCAACCAATTGTAAATCCAAACAGTATTCGCGTGACAGCATCAAAAGAGGTTATTGACCGTATCGAAACGGTTCAGGCAACAGTGAATTTAGAAACTGCCAAGGAAACGATTAACCAGGAATCTAGAATTACGATTTATGACAGCGATGGAAACATTCTTCCAGTGGAAGTAGAACCGTCTGTTGTAGATGTTACAGTACCAATTAAAAGCCCGAGTAAAACTCTCCCTTTTAAAATAAGCAGGGAAGGTGAGCTTGAAAAGGGTTTAAGTGTCTTGAGTATAGAACCTAATCCGAAAGAAATTACTGTTTATGGACCACTTGATGTTCTTGAAAAATATGAATTTCTAGATGGTATTAAAGTAGACCTTTCTGAGATCCAAAAGGATACTACTATAGAAGTTAATGTCCCGGTACCTGAGGGCATCACGAAAGTTAGTCCGGAAAAAATTAAGATTGAAATAGATATCGAAGAACAACAAGAAAAGGTATTTTCGAGTAAAAAAATACAGGAAGTAGGGCTCTCTGGAGGAAAGGTCTTCGACTATATTGATCCCGATTCAGGAGCAATGGATCTTACCGTTTACGGAGCTCCAAGTGTAATAAATGACATAAAATCAGATGATATTGAATTATATATAAACCTGTCAGATTTAGCGGATGGTGAACATGAGGTGGAAGTTCAAGTTAATGGTCCTCAAAATCTTACTTGGTCATTGCAAAAAGAAAAGGTAAAAGTGAGAATTTCTTCAGCCTCTTAAGGCAGATTTGTATAAAGGAGCGAAACCAATGGGAAAGTATTTTGGTACAGATGGAGTACGAGGAGTTGCAAATAGTGAATTAACACCTGAATTAGCCTTTAAAATTGGTCGATTTGGTGGGTATGTTCTAACAAAGGATAAAGAAAGACCAAAAGTTATTATAGGAAGAGATACTCGTATTTCAGGGCATATGTTAGAAGGGGCTCTTGTAGCAGGACTACTGTCAATAGGAGCTGAGGTGATGCGTTTAGGTGTTATCTCAACACCTGGTGTAGCTTTCTTAACAAAGGCTCTTGGTGCGGAAGCAGGGGTCATGATTTCAGCATCTCATAATCCTGTAGAAGACAACGGAATTAAATATTTCGGTCCAGACGGTTTTAAACTTTCTGATGAACAAGAACTTGAGATTGAAAGACTAATGGATGAAGAAGAAGATACATTACCAAGACCCGTTGGTAAGAATTTAGGACAAGTAAATGATTATTTTGAAGGTGGACAGAAATATTTACAATTCCTAAAACAGACAGTTGACGAAGACTTTACTGGTATACATGTAGCATTAGATTGTGCACATGGAGCTACATCATCCCTTGCTACACATTTATTTGCAGATCTTGATGCAGATGTATCTACAATGGGAACATCACCTAATGGGCTAAACATTAATGACGGAGTAGGGTCGACACATCCAGAAGCTTTAGCAGCTTTCTTAAAGGAGAAGAATGCTGATATTGGTTTAGCATTTGATGGAGATGGTGATCGCCTTATTGCTGTTGATGAAAACGGTGATATTGTTGATGGTGATCAGATTATGTACATTTGTGCAAAATTTTTAAATAGTGAAGGTCGATTAAAAAAGAACACTGTTGTTTCAACAGTTATGAGTAACTTAGGCTTTTACAAAGGGTTAGAAGAGCATGCTATTAACAGCATTCCGACCGCTGTTGGAGACCGTTATGTTGTAGAAGAAATGAAAAGAAATGATTATAACCTGGGTGGAGAACAATCAGGTCATATTATCTTCCTTGACTATAACACAACGGGTGACGGTCTTCTTACGGGATTACAATTAGTTAATATTATGAAGTTAACAGGTAAAAAATTATCTGAACTTGCAAATGAAATGACAAAGTACCCTCAGTTGTTGATAAATGTAAAAGTAACGGATAAACATAGAGTGACTGAAAATGAAAAGGTAAGTGAAATCATTTCTGCTGTTGAAGAAGAAATGAACGGAAACGGCCGTATATTAGTTCGTCCTTCAGGCACAGAACCACTTGTCCGTGTTATGGCAGAAGCTCCAACAGAAGAACAATGTCGTGACTATGTTAATCGAATTGTTGCTGTAGTTAAAGAAGAAATGGGTATGGAATAAGACGGGGAAACCCGTCTTTTATTTAATTTTTATCGAAACTTAAAGACAAGTTTGTGTGAACGTTTATAGGATTTTGAACATATAGATAATGTATAACAATTCAAAAGGGTTGTTATCGATTGGAAAAACAATTGACGATTGTTTTTAACTTGTGTATTATTAATTTTGTTAAAAATACTCATACTAGAAAGGAGTACATTCATTATTTGTAACGTATTACTTAAAGCGCCTGAACTAAGTGGTCGATAAAACTTAGTTGACGAGGATGGAGGTTATCGAAAATATCGGCGGATGCCTCCCGGTTGTTCTTGGTTACAGCCGTAAGCTATTCCTTAAAACAGAAAGGTAACTTTTTGAACAAAGGGAATGGTATAGCCTTCCAATAAAAAAAGACATGTGTGAGGGGACAGTGATGTCTCCATTTGTGTAAAAATGACTTCCTGTCCCTGGTAGCACGCTATGGGAGGAAATTAATTATGTGCGGAATCGTTGGTTATATTGGCAAACAGGACTCTAAAGAAATTTTGTTAAAAGGCTTAGAAAAATTAGAATACCGTGGATATGATTCAGCAGGTATCGCTGCTATGAATCAAGATGGCGTTCATATTTTTAAGGAAAAGGGTCGTATTGCTAAGCTACGTGAAATCGTTGATGAAAAAGTTGAAGCAACTACTGGGATTGGTCATACTAGATGGGCAACTCATGGTGTTCCAAGTCAAGTAAATGCACATCCACATCAAAGTACTTCATCAAGATTTACACTTGTTCATAATGGTGTTATTGAGAATTACTCAATCTTAAAGCGTGAACATCTAACTGGTGTTGAGTTTAAAAGTGACACAGACACAGAAATTATTGTTCAAGTGATTGAGAAATTTGTTCATGAAGGATTAGAGGTTGAAGAAGCGTTCCGTCAAACGTTATCAATCTTAAAAGGCTCCTACGCAATTGCATTATTAGATGAGCAAAATCCGGATATGATCTATGTAGCTAAAAATAAAAGTCCACTACTTGTTGGTTTAGGAGATGGCAGCTTTAATGTTGTTGCTTCAGATGCAATGGCAATGCTGCAAGTAACAGACCAATACGTAGAAATTATGGATAAAGAAATGGTGTTCGTTGAACGCGAAAAAGTTACGATTAAAGATTTAAAAGGTAACGTAATTGAACGTGCTCCTTACAAAGCAGAGCTTGATGCAAGCGATATTGAAAAGGGCACATATCCTCACTACATGTTAAAAGAAATTGATGAGCAGCCTTTAGTAACGAGAAAAATCATTGCTAAATACCGTAATGAAAATGGTGGACTAACGGTTGATGAAGATATCGTAAATGCAGTTAATGCAGCAGATCGAATTTATATTATTGCAGCGGGAACTAGTTACCACGCTGGTTTAATTGGTAAGCAATTCATTGAAAATTGGGCGAAGATTCCAGTAGAAGTGCATATTGCAAGTGAATTTTCTTATAATATGCCATTATTATCAGCAAATCCATTATTTATCTTTATCTCACAAAGTGGTGAAACGGCAGATAGCCGCTCAGTACTAGTGCAAATTAAAGAGCTTGGTCATAAAGCTTTAACGATTACGAATGTGCCAGGATCTACCTTATCTCGTGAAGCGGATTATACAATGTTATTACATGCGGGTCCAGAAATCGCTGTTGCTTCTACAAAAGCATATACAGCACAATTAGCTGTTCTTTCCATTCTTGCAGCAGTTGCAGCTGAAGGAAAAGGCCGCTCATTGGAATTTGATTTAACAAAAGAACTTGGTATTGTAGCAAATGCAATGGAAGTACTTTGTGATCAAAAAGAAGAAATGGAAGAAATTGCGAAAGAATACTTTGCAACAACTCGAAATGCCTTCTTTATCGGACGCTCTGTAGACTATTATGTTGGCTTAGAAGGCGCATTAAAGCTGAAAGAAATTTCTTACATTCAAGCAGAAGGTTTTGCTGGTGGAGAATTAAAGCATGGTACAATTGCTCTTATTGAGAATGGTACACCAATTATTGCTCTATCAACTCAAGAACATGTCAACCTAAGTATTCGTGGGAATGTAAAAGAAGTTGTGGCACGTGGTGCAAATCCATGTATCATTTCTATGAAAGGCTTAGAAGAAGAAGACGATCGCTTCGTTCTTCCACTTGTTCATGAACAGCTTGCACCTCTAGTATCAGTAGTACCACTGCAACTGATCTCTTACTATGCCGCATTACACCGTGGCTGTGACGTTGATAAGCCACGTAACCTTGCTAAAAGTGTTACAGTTGAGTAATTTTAAATAGACAAAAAGAAAACCCTGATGATTAAAAACAATTTCGGGAACTTTGAAACAATATCGGGTACTTGAAAAGAAAATCGGGAACTTGGAAACAAATTCGGGTACCAAGTTATCAAGCAATAATATTCAAGATATTGAAGACCCAATCCAATTTATATTGGATTGGGTCTTCTTTTTGTTCAAAGTAAAGTGTTGAATTTTAAAAAAATGGAGGATCATTTTAAGCTGCTATTTCTTATTTTTTGCAGTAGTTGTTTTTGTAAAATTTTTCATTTTCAAAATAATAATATGGTAAAATTAAGATAATAACTTGTTTTTAGGAGGCGGAAGAATGAATTCCGTGACAGAACCAAGCACAATTGTAAGCCAAGATGTTGAATTAAAATAAAGTTTGCAGAATTAGAAAAAAGTCTGCTTAAAAAGAAAAAAGTTTGCACAAAGCCTCGTG
>NZ_JBLUOI010000133.1:0-7827 GCF_048059995.1 Metabacillus sp. YM-086
TCTTGCTGTAATTGATCTTTCTTCTCTCCACCATGCATTTTAAGAGCTCTTATCGTTGCCACAATGACCACAGCAGAAGGGGTAAGCTCTCCAATTCTAGATTTTATATTAAGAAATTTTTCTGCGCCTAAATCAGCACCGAATCCAGCTTCCGTTACTACGTAGTCTCCTAGCTTTGTTGCCATTTTAGTCGCAAGCAAACTATTACACCCATGTGCGATGTTCGCGAAGGGTCCACCATGAATTAGAGCCGGTGTATGTTCGATTGTTTGAACAAGATTTGGCTTTATTGCTTCCTTTAATAGAAGAGTTAAAGCACCTTCAACACCTAAATCGGCCACTGTAACCGGCTCTTTAGAATATGTATATCCGATTACTATTCTTGAAAGTCTCTCTCTAAGATTATCTAAACTGCTAGCTAAACATAAAACAGCCATGATTTCAGAAGCTACCGTAATATCGAAATGGTCTTCTCTTGGTATGCCATTTGTAGATCCACCTAAGCCGATGGTAATATTTCGAAGAGCTCGGTCATTTAAATCTAATGCTCGTCTCCATACAATTCTTCTAGGATCGATATTCAAATCATTTCCGTGGTGAAGATGATTATCAATAAATGAAGCTAATGCATTATTTGCTGTCGTAATTGCGTGTATGTCACCTGTAAAATGCAAGTTTATTTCATCCATAGGAAGAACTTGAGAATAGCCACCACCTGTAGCTCCACCCTTTAATCCCATTGTTGGTCCGAGCGAAGGTTCTCTCATGGCAATAATCGCTTTTTTATTTAGTTTGTTAAGTGCTTGACCCAAACCCACTGTTACTGTTGACTTTCCTTCTCCAGCCGGGGTTGGGTTAGTTGATGTAACCAAAATAAGCCTTCCAGGTTCTTTCTCCTTTAATCTTTCTAGAACATCAAGAGAAATTTTAGCCTTATATTTTCCAAATAGCTCTAATTCTTCTTCCTTTAAATCTAAATGATGATCGGCTATTTGCTGAATTGGTAAAAGTGGTGTTTCAAGGGCAATTTCGATATCTGATTTAAATTTTTGATGACTATTCACTGTTTTTTCCTCACTTTGTTGTTAAAATGATCTTTAGAATATATTACCATACATCCTTATCCATCAATCAATATGTCAAATTATTAATGGAGAAAAACTATTATTTGAAATATATAAATTGAATTATTTTTCTAAACTTTCTATAATAAAGAATCAGTCATTTATCATATTTATCAATTATTGTTATGACAAAAATATAAAGTTTATTTCGGAGGTGTTTTCTTTGCCAATCAATATTCCAAATCACTTACCAGCGAAAGAAATCCTTGAACAGGAAAATATCTTTATTATGGATGAAAATAGAGCATACTCTCAGGATATACGTCCTTTAAATATTATCATTCTAAATATCATGCCTGAAAAAGAAAAAACAGAAACACAATTGTTACGACTATTAGGTAACTCACCTTTACAGTTAAACATTACATTTTTACGACCTGAAACACATAAATCAAAAACAACTGCAATGGAGCACTTAAAGGAATTTTATACAACTTTTAGACATATCCAGCATAAAAAGTTTGACGGGATGATTATTACTGGAGCACCAATTGAGCATTTAGAGTTCAATGAAGTCTCATACTGGCCTGAACTTCAAACAATTATGGACTGGACTAGAACAAATGTTACCTCAACTTTACATATTTGTTGGGGTGCCCAAGCAGGACTTTACCATCACTATGGCGTAAATAAATATCAATTGGATAAAAAATGCTTTGGAATTTTTGAGCATGAAATTGTAGATCCAACAGTAAAATTGGTAAGAGGTTTTGATGACCTTTACTTTGTTCCACACTCTAGACATACAGATGTATTAAAAGAGGAAATTGAACGAGTTAAAGAGCTTCAAATCCTTTCGTATTCCGATAAAGCAGGAGTTTGTTTAGTGATGTCACAGGATGGTAAACAAATCTTTTTAACAGGGCACCCTGAATATGAATTAACTTCATTAAAAGATGAATATGAACGTGATCTTTCAAAAGGCCTGGAAATCGAGATGCCAGAAAATTATTTTAAAAATAACGATCCTAAAAATAGACCGATTCAGTGTTGGAGGTCACATGCGAACCTACTATTTGTGAATTGGCTGAACTATTACGTATACCAAGAAACACCGTATATTTGGGATTGAAAGTCTCGTAAAATATTTATGCAACTTTAAAAATTCAATATTTTTACAACCACTTTACATCTTAAGAAATACTTAATAATTGCTTTATAAAAAAGTAATAATTATATGGTAATCTTTAAGACAAATTGAGTTCATATTTTACATATAGTTTGATATGAACTTTTTTTCTTGTAATGATCCGTTTCTTTACTAGATTGAGGTGAAAATGTTGAAAAGAAATTCGAAGGTGTTAATTTTGACAGCTAAATATGGCAATGGTCATGTTCAAGTTGCAAAAACATTAGAAGATAAGTGTAAGCAGATGGGTTTTAGCGACGTTATTGTGTGTAATCTCTACTCGGAATCTTTTCCCGTTTTTTCAGAAATTACCCAATACTTATATTTAAAAAGCTTCTCAATCGGAAAACAATTTTATCGTCTTTTTTACTACGGAGTTGATAAAATTTATAACAAAAGAATGATGAACCTGTATTTTAAAATGGGGCACAGACGTTTGCATCAAATCGTGACAAGTGAACAACCTGACATGATCATTAATACTTTTCCAATGATTGTTGTTCCTGAATATCGTCGCAAGACTGGTACAGTGATTCCGACATTTAATGTGCTAACTGATTTTTGTTTACACAGAATTTGGGTTCATGAAAATATTGATAAATATTATGTTGCCACAAATCATGTTAAAGAGAAACTTTTACAGCTTGGCATCCATCCAAGCACAATAAAAGTCACAGGAATACCTATTCGTAAACAATTCGAAGAAAAAATGGAATTAAATGAAATCTATGAAAAGTACAAGTTAGATCCTGATAAGAAAACATTACTTATCGTTGCAGGTGCACATGGAGTTTTAAAAAATGTTAAGGAATTATGCCAATCTTTCATTAACCAAAGTGAAAATATCCAAACTGTCGTTATTTGTGGAAACAATATTTTACTAAAAGAAACGCTGGATCCTCTCGCTACTCAGTTTCCTGAGCAATTTAAAGTATTAAGTTATGTTGAGCGAATTGATGAGTTATACCGAGTTGCTTCATGCATGATAACAAAGCCAGGAGGGATTACTCTAACAGAAGCAACTGCAATTGGGTTACCTGTTGTCCTTTTTAAACCTGTTCCCGGTCAAGAAAAAGAAAATGCCCACTTTTTTGAAGATAATTCTTCCGCAATTATTATTAATCAAATTGAAGATATTTTTGATGAAGTAAATCAATTATTGGCAGATGATCAGAAACTACAAAGAATGAGAGATAATATTAAAAAGCTACACGTGCCTAATTCTGCAGATATTATTATTGAGGATATGATAAAAGAAGCTTCTTACATTAGAGATAAAAAAGTAATGGCGGGCTCCGTCAACTATTAGTATCTTAAACGGATGAGAGGTTTACCTTACTATCTGGAGGCCGAAATGGATACAAGTACTCACATAATAATGGGATTTGGTTTAGCTGGTTTAGCTTATATAGATCCTGCTGTTGCCGGTAGTCCTGAATTAGCACAAGCTATTATGATTGGTACGGTTATAGGATCAAATGCGCCAGATTTTGATTACGGAATTAAACTTTTAAAAGGTAATGGCATGTATATTGAGCACCATAGAGGTGCCTCTCATTCCATCCCTGCCCTTTTTCTTTGGACAGTACTTGTTTCATCTATTACGTTTCTTTTTTTTAAGGACGTTTTATTTTTCCCTTTACTTTATTGGACTTTTTTAGCTGTTATCTTACATGTTGGATTTGATATTCTAAATGCTTATGGTACCCAAGCTGCTAGACCATTTACAAAAAAATGGTTGTCATTAAACTTTGTCCCGTTATTTGATCCATTTATCATCTTGGTTCACCTAATTGGTTTTTCATTTTGGACTGTTGGAATTCATTCTGGATTTGTTTTTTTATGGGGATATTTAGTGATTATTGGTTATCTTGTTGTTCGTTTTTTCATATCACAAAAAAACAAAAAGCAAGTTATTCAATCGATGGATAATAAAGGAATCTGTACAATTGTTCCAACTGTATGGATTCGCAAATGGCATGTTGTTTACGAAACAGATCAAATTTATTATGTTGGTATTCTTGATAAAAATGGTCTTCATCTTATCCATACTTTCGAAAAACATGATCAACTTTGTCCTTATATTAAGGCTTCCCGGGACGATCATAATGTAAAACATTTTCTAGCAAATTCAGGGCATGTTCATGCCATGTATGTACCTCAGCCAAAAGGTTATGAAGTCCGTTGGATTGACCTAAGATTTCGTCATAATCACCATTACCCATATATGGCAGTGGTTAAACTTGATAAGAATCTTCAAGTTATCTCTTCATATACAGGGTGGATTTATCAGTCAAAGAAGCTGCAACAAAAGCTTGTGCCATCAAAAAGCAATGCTGTACAAATGTAGTGGTGTTTCTAAAAAAAGTCCGGTTATTTGACCGGACATTTTTTCTCTCATTTTTAAGAGATCTTTTGTTTAAGGAATATATTTTCACATTCTACAAAAAATAATTCCTGTATGATAAACCATTACTCATACATAGATTTAGGAAATATTTCTTAACAAGAGGAGGATTCTAATGACAAAAAAATATAATAAAGGTAGTAAAAATCAAAACTCACCACAAAACGGAATGAATCAAATGGAGTTTGCTGAAGAACATATTGCAGGAGACAATAGCAAAGGAAACAAACGTAATAAAGATCAAAGAGACAAAACAAGAATGGAATAAATAAATTTCCACATACAAAAGGCGGGTTACCCCCGCCTTTTAACCTTTTATTACTCTCCTAGGCCTTCTGTAGTAATAGCGCGTTCAACAGCTTCTAGTGCTGCTTGTTCATCGCTACCACTAGCTGTAATTGTCACTTTTGTTCCCTTTGAAATACCAAGTGACATTACACCCATAATTGATTTTAAGTTAACTGTACGACCATTAGCCTCTAAGTTAACATCAGCTGTAAATGAATTTACTGCATTCACTAAAGCTGTTGCTGGTCTAGCATGTAGACCTGCTTCACTTGTAATTGTAAACGATTTTTCTACCATTTTTAAATCCCCCCTTCACATTAGTACTTTGGAAAGATGATTATGTATTCATCTTTACTCGCCAAAATCTTTTGACATGTATCATCACTATTATAAACTTTTTTTAAAAAAAGTGAACTAAATTTTCCATTAACTATTGTCTCTTTTAGCCTATTTTATATACATGATCCAATGGTATTTCATGATGAATATGTAACGTAATAGTATCAGTGTTCATTCGTTCTACAACGATAAAATTTTCTTCGTGATCTTGAATTAAGATGATCGAAGATTTTCTCAAATACAGTAATTTATTTCCTACTTTAACAATAGCTTGATAAGCCCTATTAAACTCTAAATCATCTATTTTTTTTGAGGATGTAATAATGATGCTACTTCCATTTAAATCAAACTTACGCATAAGACCACTCCATACTTTTTAATCATTATATGCTTGTTTTATGTAAGTATTATCTGTTCCATAAATGTAAGTTTCTGAAAGTTTTGTTAAAACATTTTTCTTGACCTTGACGGTTATCTTTAGATTAGTGTATAGTTAAATTATCATTAAGCTGAGTATATATTGTAATAATACATCTCAGAAATCTATCATCCTTGTTAAAATCTACATATCATATTCATTAATGATAAAATTTTTTTTAGCACCACCCGTGCTACAGTATTAGGAGGATTAAGTACTATGCAAAACGGTAAAGTAAAATGGTTTAACAATGAAAAAGGTTTTGGATTCATCGAAGTTGAAGGCGGAGACGATGTATTCGTACACTTCACTGCAATCCAAGGCGATGGTTACAAATCATTAGAAGAAGGTCAAGAAGTTTCCTTTGAAATCGTTGAAGGTAACCGCGGACCACAAGCTGCTAACGTTACAAAGTTATAATCACAAGATCTCATATATGTGATTTAACCATAAACAACTAGATTTAAAAGAGGCTGGATTTCTCCGCCTCTTTTTTGCGTTTATTATTTTTTCAAAACATAAGTGGATAATATGAGTTGACCCTTCAGTTTTTATTTGCTCTCATTTATTTTGTCATGCCAGACTTCTGACTGATCAATAAATATTCGATTGCTTTAACATTTTGCTTAATACTTTTTTCAATCCTACTAACCTCATTCGAATTGAATATATTCGCGTTGTTCGCTATAAAGACCAATTTATCAAGATCCTTATAAATTTCAGAAAATGCCTCTTTAATAGATGAATCTAACGGCTCAGTTGCCATAGTGAATCTCTCCTCCACCAATAAAATTTTGACAGATATCTAGTCAAAATGATTTATATTAATCCTATATTTTTACAATATTTAATCCTATTTTCATTTTAACATGACACCTTCATTTGTGATAGAAAATAATTTTGTTTTTTTTAACGAATATTTCAAGTTAATAATCAAAAACTAATGATTGGAGGTGTTTTATATGGATCAAATAAATCATACTGGATTAATTAGTGGAATGAATGATTTAGGACAACTCGAAGCATCTGTAAAAGCAGCACAAAAAATGGTTGGAGCTGCAACAATGCAATTAGATCCGGAAGCTCTACAACATGCAGAAAATGCAATAAGAGATGCGAAGGAGATTATGAGTCGCACGAATGAAACAGGTGTTGATTCTGATTTTGTGAATAAACAACAACAACTGTTACAACAGTGTGAGCATCAATTATCAGAAGCTAGAAAATAAAAGCAATTAACTACAAAAAAATCCGCTATATGGCGGATTTTTTTGTTATTAAAAGGTGTGTTGTATTTAACTATAGGTCATGATTTGCTTCATGCTTTCAGTTTGTAACTGTAACATGTTACAACAACTTCTTACCAACTTCTTTTATTTTCTCACCAACAGTACATTTATTAATACAAAAAGAATGTGCATAGCTTTTTCCATACTCTTCTCTAAAATGCTTTTTTAATAAACAATTCACACAATAAGTATCAATGATTTCACTAAGTTCTTGTAGCGTTTGCTTTTTACTCATGTTCTTCAACGTCCTCGTTTATGATCATTTTACTTCTTATTTCGATTCCTTCCATCGCTTGGGTTGCTAGCTTATCTGCTTCGGTATTTTCTTTTCTCGATACCGGTTCATAGGATGCAGTTATTTTTAGTTTCTTTAATTTGCCTTCTATGCGATCTAGCCAAATATTAAATTCTTCTTCATAACAAGGCCATTCACCTGATAGTTGGTTTAAAACTACCTGCGAGTCGCCCTTGAACAATACTTTTTGTTTTGTTATTCCGTTTTCCTCAAGAACATCCACCAAATAATGAAAGGCAGCGTATTCTGCTTCATTGTTTGATTCCATTTCTTCTGCTTTTTCATTCATTCGAATTCGATATCGATTTCCATTTTGCGTGTAATAAACCACTGCACCAAATCCAGCCAATTTTGTGCTTTTATGAAATCCTCCATCAAAAAAGGCAACAACATCATGTGGTTCATCTTTAACAATTTCTTTTAATTTTTTAAGCTCCTTAAGAGTCCATGACTGGCCATCCTCTGAGAAAAATGAAAGGTTCTTAACTCTTCCTGTTTGAAGAAAATCTTCAGCAAAAATAATGGATTCATTTAAAGA
>NZ_JBLUOI010000134.1:0-7457 GCF_048059995.1 Metabacillus sp. YM-086
TCCAATTTCAACTGCTAAATCGATCAATGTAGAATGATCACCGATATGCTTAGATTCTGTAAAGAAAGCATGTAGTATTCTCTCAGCCATTTCATTCATAAGGCCTTGTGTTTTTGCGTACAACGTTAAACGATGTGCATCAAATGTATTTGTTAGTTTCATCGTATCGAACTGATAATCTAAACCAGACTCTCTTGCCATCTCTTCCATATTGTTGCAATTAAGCTTTGCTTGCTCAAGGCTCATCCCATATTTTTTTGCTAGCTTTTCATAAATACTATCAGAAATGTCTCGTTCTGCAGTAGGATCTAATTCAAAACAGCGATAAACTACTTCAATCTTATGATCTACCTGTTTTATTGCTTCTTCAAGTCGTCTTTTTCCAATATAACAAAACGGACAAGCATAATCTGTCCACATTTCAATCAACATGTGAAATCCCTCCAGTTGTATTCGTTTTTAGTATACTAATTCAATCTTTAAATAAAAAATAAAATGCCTCAGCTGTTGTTGATGTTTTTAGAATTACCCAACTCTACGAAAAACATGGTAAACTGTAAGTCGAATTTATTTTACTCTCTAGGAAGGAGCCGGACATATGAAGGCAAAAATAACTCATCAATTAATTAAGGATATGTGTGGCGTTACGTCCTTCAAGAGAGGTAATGCATTTTTTCTTGCAAATAAAGTAAAAATTGAGGATTATGACGAGCATACATGTCAGGCTATTGTCGAAGGAACAGAAAATTTCAATGTTACAATCTCAGAAATGGACAAGGGAGGCATTCAATCAACATGCTCTTGCCCAAAGCTAGCTTCATTCGATAAAGACTGTCAGCATATCGCTGCGGTTTTATTATACCTTTACGATCAACAGAGAAACGGAAATTCATTACAAAAACCTGATGATACAATGACAAAAGATTTGTTTTCTCTTTTTAGCCATCAGCCGATCCGTTCGAGCAGTCATCAGCGACATTTTGAAAATAGACAGGTTATCGAAGCGGAATTTATATGTAAGCCTGTTACAGACGAAAATGGAGTAAACTTGCTCGGTATTGAAGTGAAATTAAACTCATTTTTAATAGAAGATTTATTTGGATTTTTAGAGCATTTACAAGCAGGAAAATCAATTCAACTATCTAGTTCCTTTCTATTTGATGCAACCTATCATTGTTTTCAACGAGAAGATGATGACGTTTTTCAACAAATGATTGGAATGATGTTAGATAAAAAAGCTGATAAAACAATCGGATCACATACACATACAAGTATGTTGCTTATTCCACCCACTTCATGGAAAAAAATGCTAACATCCTTACTAGCAGCACCTCAAGTCAAGTTAGTGTATAAAGAGACGAGGTTTAATGGGATACATGTAACGAAAGAATCGCTTCCTTTACAATTCAACTTTGATAAAACCACCGGTTATGAGTTAGAAATGAAAGGTCTTGATAAGATTGTGATTTTTCATTCCTATCAAACCGTTTTATATAATGGTAAGTTCATTCAATTAGACAATGACGATTTTAAGCGTTTATTCGAGCTAAATCAAATGTTGAAGAAAACACGAACGTCTTCCATACCGATTCAACACGAACAGGTTGGTTTTTTTCTAGAAAAGGTGGTACCTGGTTTGAAAAGACTGGGGAAAGTGAATATAGCTGAAGCCATTAGTCGCCAACTAGTCAAAACCCCATTAGTAGCTAAGCTTTATTTGGATCGAATTAAAAACCGTTTACTTGCAGGGCTTGAGTTTCACTATGAAAATATGATGATCAATCCTTTAGAAGGCCGGGATCTTCCGAAAGGATCCATTCTTTTGAGAGATATAGAAAAAGAAGAGGAAATCCTAAGTTTAATGGAAGAAAGCTCTTTCTCCAAAACAGATGGAGGCTATTATCTGCATAACGAAGAGCTAGAATATGATTTTCTCTATTATCAAATGCCTAAGCTGCAAAAGCTTTGTCAAACTTATGCAACAACAGCTGTTAGGATGCGAATTTTCAGAGAAAATGTGAAGCCGCAGATTCGAATTAAAGTAAAAAAGGAACGAACAAACTGGCTTGAATTTAAGTTCGAAATGGACGGCATCGCTGAAAAAGAAATAAAAGAGGTTTTAGTAGCTCTAGAGGAAAAACGAAAGTACTATCGATTGCGAGATGGCTCATTACTTTCATTAGAAACGAAAGAGTTTGAGGAAATTCAACGGTTTCTTCATACTCCTCTCGTACAGGATAAAGATTTGTCTAATGGATTAGATCTTCCTATTGAAAAAAGTCTTCAGCTTCTTGATGTTGTCGAGGGCAGTGAGTCTTTTTATGTAGAAGAGTCATTTAGACAGTTTCTTAATACAATCCGTCATCCCGGCAGCCTAGACTTTCCAATTCCAGATCACTTAGATTCTATTTTAAAAGATTATCAAAAAATCGGTTTTAAATGGATTAAAACTCTTGCTACTTTCGGATTTGGTGGCATATTAGCAGACGATATGGGGCTAGGTAAAACATTGCAAAGCATCACGTTTATTTCTTCAGAGCTTCAAACCATTCGTCAGGAAAAACGTCCAGTGCTAATCGTATGTCCTTCCTCACTAACCTATAATTGGTTGAGTGAATTTATAAAATTCACACCAGGTATTAAGACGCTTATTATGGATGGTGCGAAATCAGAACGTGCTAAACGACAAAATGAAGCATGTGATACAGATGTGATTATTACATCTTATCCGCTATTACGTAAGGATATTAAATGGTATGAGAAACAAACGTTTCATTCGATCTTTTTCGATGAAGCTCAAGCCTTTAAAAATCCATTAACACAAACTGCCCGGGCCGTTAAAAAGTTGCAGGCGAATCACCGGTTTGCATTAACAGGAACTCCCGTCGAAAATTCACTAGAAGAGCTGTGGTCGATTTTTCACGTTGTTTTTCCTGAATTATTTCTCGGGTTAAAAGAATACAGTCAGCTTACAAAAGCAACAATTTCTCGGCGAATTCAGCCATTTCTGCTTAGAAGAATGAAGGAAGACGTGTTACCTGAGTTTCCTGAAAAAGTAGAATTAACGGATTCAGTTGAATTACTTCCTGAACAGAAAAAGCTTTACGCAGCCTATTTAGCAAAACTAAGACATGATACACTGAAACATCTTGATAAAGAAACAATTAGGAAAAACCGAATTAGAATACTAGCCGGTTTAACTCGTTTACGCCAAATTTGCTGTCATCCTCGCTTATTCGTTGATAGCTATAAGGGGAGTTCAGCTAAGTTTGAGCAGCTTATGCAAATCATAGAGGAATCCAGACTTTCCGGGAGAAGGGTATTAATTTTCTCTCAATTCACTAGAATGCTTGAGCTGATTGGTAGAGAGCTAACGATAAGAGGACTACCATACTTTTATCTTGATGGACAAACTCCCTCTGAAGATAGAGTAGAGATCTGCAACCGTTATAATGACGGGGAACGAGATTATTTTCTTATTTCATTAAAAGCCGGAGGAACAGGCCTGAATTTAATGAGTGCCGACACAGTTATTTTGTATGACACATGGTGGAATCCAGCTGTTGAGGAACAAGCTGCTGACCGTGCCCACCGAATCGGCCAAAAAAACTCCGTCCAAGTCATTAAGCTCGTAGCAAAAGGAACAATCGAAGAAAAAATCAATGAACTCCAAGACAAAAAGCGTGACCTCATTGAAGAAATCATTAAATCTGACGGTCAGAAGGGAACGATGCTGACGGAGGAGGATATTAGGGAGATATTGATGTTGTGAGGGGAAGGGGTTTTTTTGGTGCCTGTCACTACCCGATATTTGTCGAGATTCGTCGTTACGAAAAAAAGGGCTGTCCATCTCAACAGCCCTTTTTCACTTGCTGAATATTCCTTAAATTGGTTTGTTCCTTACATCCTTCTATCAATTATACTAATATATAAGTCTATTTAATAAAAAGGAGGGTACGCTACAAAAGCATCAACATGAAAAAACGTCTTAGAAAAATCTTTCTATCATTTGTAGTGTTCCTTCTATTATGCTGTATAGGTGTTATAGGAGCTGTTGAATATTGGAGTCATACAGAAGCAGGGAAGGTACCTGCAAAAACAGCTGTCCTTCTTCATGCTGTTGATCAAAGACTAGTCACATCAGATATGAAAGCACCTAAAATATTCTCAAGCTCTGGAAGTCCGAGCTATACTCGTACAACAACATCCATCCCTATGTCAGATGGGGAGAAGATTCCAATCAGAATTTATCAACCTAAAAAGGGCGGACCACATCCCATTATTATTTACTACCATGGCGGTGCTTTTTTAGAAGGGTACGGAAACATTAACACACACGATAATATTGTCCGTGCGCTCGCTGCGAAAACACAAAACGTTGTAATCTCAGTCGGATACAGATTAGCCCCCACTCATCCTTTCCCAACCGCTACGGAGGATAGCTATGAAGCATTACTTTGGGCTGTTCAACACGCAAGTTCTTTTAATGGAGATCCTAGTAAAATTGCAGTTGCAGGTGACAGTGCCGGAGGAAATCTAGCAACAGTTGTGACGATGATGGCACGTGACCGAAACGGTCCATCCATTACCTCACAAGCGCTTTTTTACCCGTTAACCACATTTCAAGATGTTGCTTTTTCATCAAGAAGTTTATATGATAGCGGCTACTATTTAATTTCAAGGAGTGTAATGGAAAAGGCGCGGAAAAACTATACACCAGAGGAAAATATGTGGTCAAATCCTTATACATCACCTCTTGAAGCTCAAAATCTTCATGATCTTCCTCCTGCATTCATTATTACAGCAGAATTTGATCCGCTTAGAGATGAAGGAGAAGCATACGGGAAAGTGTTGGCAGAAAATGGAACACCAGTCAATGCGGTTAGGTATAATGGTGTGATGCATGGATTTGTTTCATTTTACGAGGTTATGAATCGCGGGAAAGATGCGCTTGATGAAGCATCAGCTTATTTAACGGAATCGTTTCAACAGCAACCGAAGTATCAAGCCTATCAGCTAGATATCTATGACAATCAACCAGCATTAGAAAGCTTAAAGGACAGAGGAGAGGCCTATGCAATCGGAGGATATTTACTCGGAAAACAGGCTATTTCCAAGCTTTCTTCCTGGTAAGAAAAAATGACACACCGTTAAAAGTGTGTCATTTTTATTAGATTTCAAAATCAACGACAATTAGATCCGTTAAACCAATCTCCTTTAGAAACGCAACAGCTTCCTGATGCTTTTCATGTGGTCCATATTGTTCAAGAGCTTGCTTATCCTCAAAACGTACCGTTAAACCTAATTCAAATCCCTGACTTCTGTCAGAAAAATTTACCCCTGCTTGAATATCAACAATCCCGCTAATTTCATTCTTAAGAGATGTTAATTTTTGAATCGCTTCGTTTTGTTGTTCGACTGTTGTTGAATCATTAAATTTGAAGATAACGATATGCTCTACCATGAAAATTCCTCCAAGAACTATTCTTATTTTCGTACGAGTATATTATTGCACAATTTGAAAGATATGGACAAACAATATACATGAGAAGAAGAAAGAACTTTTCATTCTATTTATAAAGGATTAATTGGAAGTACATAGAAATGAATATGTAGTAATATTTTAAACTAGTAAAAGCGAAAGACTGGAGGGTGATGCGATGTATACGCTATCACTTAAAGTTCAAAAAAAGAATGGTTTACATATTCGCCTTGCTGCTACATTTATTATTACTCTACAATCGCTTTTAAAGGATAAAGAAGCAATTAAAAACAGCCATGTGATTTATAAGGATAAAAAAGTTCAAGCGAACAATCTACTTTCCTTGGTTTCTTTAAAAATTGAACAAGGTGAAGAGTTTTTGCTAACATGTGCCGATGAAATACCGCCACATGTAGCAAATCAAATCGTTGAGCTGTTTGAGGAAAAGGATGTTGAGAATGTAAAAGAAATGGAAGCTGACCTCATGATGATGGAAAACTCCTATATTCTTCAAGAGGCCTTTACAAAACTTCCAAATGGAGTGGTTGTAGTTGATCGTGACAATGTGATTACATATGTTAATGATGCTGCTGTAAAACTACTCGAAAAACCTCCAAATGAACTCTATAACCATAAGGCTAATGCTGTTATTCCTCAATCAAGACTACATACCATCATGAAAACGGGTCAACCGGAATTCGCTCAAAAGCAAAAAATAAATCATTATACGATACTAACCAACCGTTCTCCTCTAATTTTTCAGGATAAAGTCATTGGTGCAGTGGCCGTTTTTCAGGATATATCGAACTTAGAAAAAATAACAAAAGAGCTCAAAGAAGTTCAGGAGTTACAACAAAGACTAGATCTTGTCTTACAATCCGTTTCAGATTTAATTGCCCTAACAAATGAAAAAGGAGAATTTATCTTTATTAACGATGAAATGGATGGAATGCTGATCAAGAATAAAAAAAAGAAAAAAATTCAATCGATTATCGGTGACAACCTTTGGAAGTCACATCAAAAATGCCCTGAACCTTTTATGAAAATTATCCAAGTGAATCATCAATCAACATATATTACAAAAATTAACCCAATTATATTTGATGAAATCTTTCGCGGTACTGTCGTAACATTAAGTCCATTGGATGAAATAAAGATTCTTTTACAAAAACTAGAACTAATGGAGGAAAGAACGAAGTATTTAGAGAGAGAATTATCAAAACATCAAAAACTGAATTCTGCTTTTAATAAAATTATTGGAAATAGTGAAGTTCTATTAGAATCCTTATCTATGGCTAATAAGGTTTCAAAAACAGATTCCACTGTGCTGATAACAGGTGAAAGCGGTACAGGAAAAGAACTTGTTGCAAGAGCCATCCATGAGACAAGTGATCGTAGTGAACGATCATATATCCGGGTCAATTGCTCTGCCATTTCACCAAATTTAATCGAAAGTGAGCTTTTTGGCCATGAAAAAGGTGCGTTTACAGGTGCTTACAAGGTACATCGAGGAAAATTTGAACTAGCTGATAACGGAACTATTTTTCTCGATGAAATTGGTGACTTAAACTTGGATTTACAAGTAAAGCTGTTAAGAGTTCTGCAGGAAAAGGAAGTCGACCGTGTCGGTGGCTTCGAGCCGGTTACAATCAATGTCAGGGTTATTGCAGCCACAAACAGAGACCTAGCAAAAATGATAGAAGAAGGAAAATTTCGTGAGGATTTGTATTATCGATTAAATGTAATTCCCATTCATTTACCACCGCTACGATCAAGAAAAGAGGACATTCCTCTCTTAATAGAGCATTTTCGTGAACATTTTAATCAACACTTGGGAAAAAATATCAACGGATTTGAACATGGTTTAATTGAGATATTATCGAACTACCATTGGCCAGGAAACATTCGCGAACTCGAAAACATCATTGAAAGGCTTTTTAATCTTACAGAGGATGATTTCTTGAAAATTAGAGAT
>NZ_JBLUOI010000135.1:0-7312 GCF_048059995.1 Metabacillus sp. YM-086
ATTCTTTTCCTCCCTTCTTATCTTATTTCAGGAATCTAGCAATATTCTTTTCTTAATTGTCCAGCAATAATATTTTTCTGAATCTCGGATGTTCCTTCATAGATTCTTGTAATTCTTGCATCTCGATAATATCTTTCAACTGGAAAATCTCTTATATAACCTAGACCACCGTGAATTTGGACAGCTTTATCTGCAACCCGATTATAAACTTCAGAGCCATAAAGCTTTAGCATGGCTGCTTCTTTAATCACCTTTTCATTTTGATCAACCATCCATGCAACTCTGTACGTAAATGATCTAAGTGCTTCAATCTCCATTGCCATCTCAGCTAGCATATGGGCAACTGCTTGGTGCTCAATGATTGGTACAGAAAATTGCTCTCTTTCCTCGGCATGGATCATGCACATATCCAAAAGCTTTTGGGAAGATCCTAAGTTTCTAGCTGCTAGACCCGCTCTGCCATTTGCTAGAATTTTAAGAGCATTCACATAGCCTTGACCAACTTCGCCCAATACGTTTTCTTCGGGAACCTCGCAATCTTCAAAAATCAGTTCTGCTGATTGTGAACCATGAAGTCCCATTTTTCGTTCAATTGCTCCAATCTTAAAGCCTGGAGAATTTCTTTCAACAAGAAAAGACGTGATCCCCTTAGCACCTTTTTCCGGATCAGTTACAGCCATAACCGTAAAAACTTCGGCTACTGTTGCATTTGTTATATAATGTTTCGTCCCATTTAAAATATATTTATTTCCCTTCTTAATTGCTGTTGTTTTCAAGTTTGTAGCATGTGAACCAGCTTGAGGTTCTGTTAAAGCAAAAGCTCCAATTTTGTCTCCTCTTGCCATATCAGGTAAAAATCTTTTCTTTTGTTGTTCATTGCCCATTTCAACTATACCAACAGTTCCGATACCTGTATGAGCCCCGATTAATGTTGTATAGCCATTATGTGTTTTCCCAATTTCTTCATAAAGCGCACATTTTCCAACCATTCCGATCCCAAGTCCACCGTATTGCTCTGGAATACTAAGGCTAAACAATCCGAGTTCCTTCGACTTTTCGATGATTTCTTTAGGAATTTCATCATCATCTTCAATTTGCATGGCATGTGGCTCAACTTCATTTTTAATAAAATCTCTTATATTATTTCTTAAATAAAGAATTTCTTCATCAAACTGAAAATCCATTTTTTCACTCCTTTCACACTTAGATTCCTTATATTCTCTCTAATGACAGGGCAATACCTTGCCCTCCGCCAATACACGCAGTTACTAAGCCCTTTTTTACATCTCGGCGTTTCATCTCATAAACGAGTTTCGTGATTAACATTCCTCCTGTTGCGGCAATTGGATGTCCATGTGCAATCGCCCCACCATTTACGTTTACTTTATCCATGTTAAAGGAGAGTTCACGGTCACATGCTAACACCTGTGCAGCAAAGGCTTCATTGATTTCAATTAAATCATATTCTTCTAAATCTTCCTCTCTTTGAGATAAGAGCTTTTTAACAGCTGGGACCGGACCAATTCCCATGATGTTCGGATCCACTCCTGCGATTGACCAGCCTGTGATTTTAGCTAAGGGTTGTAATCCCCTTTTCTTTGCTTCATCTTCAGACATCACGACAAGCGCTGAAGCCCCATCATTCACACCAGAAGAGTTACCAGCTGTAACACTTCCTCCTTGCATAAAGGCCGGTGGTAGCTTGGCGAGCTGCTCCATTGTTACATTTGGTCTTGGGTGTTCATCGGCTGAAAAAAGAAGCTCACCTTTTCTCGTTTGTATTGGAATTGAAACAATTTGCTCATCAAAATAATGATTTTCCATCGCAGTAGCCATGCGTTGTTGACTTCGTAGGGAAAATTCATCTTGTTCTTCTCTTGAGATGCTGTATTTCTCTACTAAATTTTCAGCTGTTATCCCCATTGGTGGGTCACCAATATGATCTGGTGAAAGGTTTCGAGAAACAAACTTGGGTGGCATGCGATCAAATGGTTTATCTTGTGGTGCTAATAAATATGGTGTTCGTGACATGCTTTCAGTTCCGCCTGAAATGACAAGTTTTGCTTGACCTGCTATGATTGCTTCTGCTGCTAAGGCAACACTATTAATACCTGAGCCACATTGTCTATCAATCGTTAATCCAGGTACCGAAAAAGGTAATCCTGCTTCAAGTAACGTAAGTCTGGCGATATTACCTCCACCGGATAAACAGTTTCCTAAAATGACATCATCAACTTCTTCTCCCTTTACATTGATCCGTTTTAATGCTTCTTTTATAGTAATCGCCCCATAAATGTAAGGATCTAATCCTGAAAGGGCCCCACCTTTTTTGGCAATTGGTGTTCTAACTGCTGAAACAATAACTGCTTGCGGCATTTAAACCATCTCCTCTTTATTTGTTTCATTTATTCTTTATGAAGCAATTTTCATGCCAATAATCTTCGTAATATCTATTAGACTTAAAGAAAAAAGCAACTCATTTTTGAATTATTTTAAAGGAATGTTAATTCAAATTTGCAAGCTATCATTCATTTTTGCATGAAGAATCCTCTTGCTTAGTGTGGAGAATTTTAAACGTTCCTGTACCTTTTGCAATCATTTTGCCATTTTGATCAGTAATGACACCTTCACCTGTCACAATTTTGTAGCCTAAGTGAAGGATTTTCGCTTTTGCTGTTAAAACACCGCTTGAAAGTGGTGAAAGATAGGAAATATTTAAATTGATTGTAGTAGATGGACGTTGAACAAGTGAGGTAATCGTGGCACCAATAATATTATCAATAAGTGTTGCAGTAACTCCTCCATGTACTGTCTTTATTCCATTTAGATGGTGCTCCTGAATCTTTAGTTCAAGAACAACCTCCCCTTTTTCATACGTAACGGTTTTTACACCAAGCAGCTTTGAAAATGAACTTTTGTCAACAAGTCTTAGTTCCGGCTCTAGTATCACAATCATTCTCCTTTCCTCTTTTTTTAGAAACAAGAAAAATCGGGTGGTGCCAGGCACCACCCTCTAACACCTTTACTGAACTGATTTATCAACGATTTTCCCATCTTCCACAACAGCCATTCGAAGCTCTGTTGTTAAACCACCATTTTCTTCTATTTCAGTAATTTCGTAGATTCGTTTGTCAGCAGGGAGGTTATTTAATCCAGCTTCTACTTGTGCCATAATTGCTTCTGGATCATCAACGGATCCTGCAGCTTTCATAGCCTCTACAAACAGATACATGGCCAAGTAATGATACCCAGCCTCTGAGCCAGGGTTTTTACCTTGTGCTGCTGCATAGTCTTCAATGAATTTCGCATTGCCATCATTTTTAGAGTGAATAAGTGGTAAAACCCCAACAGATCCTTCTATCAAATCTGGACCACCCAACACTGCTTCAATTTCATCCAGTTTTGCTTGGTCCATTATGAGGAATCCTCCTTTAAAACCAAGTTCTCTAGCTTGTTTAATAACAAGGGCAGTCGGCTCTGATGGACCACCAACGAATAAAACATCAGGCTTTTCTTTCAATGCATTCGTAACGATTGTGAAAAAGTCTGTATCTTTACTAAAGTCAATGGATCCTTTATAAACCACTTCTCCACCCAAATCCTTCCAACCTGGTTCAAGTAATGCAGCCCAGTCTTTTCCATATTGACTAGCAGTTGGAAGCATCGCAATCTTTTTGCCGAATCGTTCCATTTGATATTTAGAAAACGGCTCAATATATGAGCTATACTTTGGTGGAATACGTAATGTTAACGGATTTCCTTGTTCCGTTATCTTCGGCTCACTAGAATAAGCTCCGATTATAAATTTTTCCTGAAGATTAAAAACTTGTGTAGCAAAAATACCACCACTATGTGGAACAAAAATGATTGGTGTTTTGTCTTCTTGAACTAACCGTTTTGCATTTGCTCCTGTTTCATTCGGTAAGTATTTATCATCTAAAGAAACTAGGTTTAAAGAATAATTTTTACCATCCACTTCAAATCCACCATTGTTGTTAATTTCATCTACAGCCATAGATAAACCACTTAATGTGTTCTCTCCGTAATAGGCAGCAGGTCCACTCAAAGGACCGCTATACCCAATATTAACAACTTCACCGGCCGGCTTTTCTTCTGTATTTGATGTTGTTTCTCCTGTGTCCCCTTCGCTTTGGTTTGCTGGTTCTGTTGATGTGTTCCCGCTACAAGCTGCAAGCATAAAAATGAGTACAAAAGCAAAGAAATAAACAAGCTTTTTCATCCTTATTCCCCCTTAAATCTTTTTTAAAAGAAATAAACCTGTAAATGGAGTAGACACCTCCTTTCAATGAAGCTTAGAACCTTAAGCACCTATATACGCTTTCCTCACTTCGTCATTTTCAAATAAATCCTTGCTTTTCCCTTCTAAAACAATTTTCCCTGTTTCAATTACATAGCCTCGATCAGCGATTTTTAATGCAGCATTTGCGTTTTGTTCAGCTAAAAGGACTGTTGTTCCATTTTTGTTGATTTGTTGGATAACACTAAACACTTGTTCTACAATTAAAGGAGCGAGACCAATAGATGGCTCATCAAGTAAAATAACCTTTGGAGATGCCATAAGGGCTCTCCCTATAGCTAGCATTTGTTGCTGACCACCACTTAACGATCCAGCTGGATCATCTTTTTTGTCGTTTAAAATAGGAAAAAGCTCAAACACTTCGTGAAGTGATTTTTTTCGTTTTTCTTTATCTCTTCGATGAACAAAGCCACCCAAGACGAGATTTTCGTAAACAGACATTTGTGGAAATAACTTTCTTCCTTCTGCACATTGAACAATTCCAAGTGACACAAGTCGATCTGCTGACAGTCCACTTATACTTTGATCGTTAAATTCAATGCTTCCTGAAGAAGGTTTACTTAAACCGCTTATCGTTCGAAAGATTGTACTTTTCCCAGCACCATTGGCACCTAATAAAACAACAAATTCTCCTTGTTTCACACTAAGATTGATATTTTCTAATGCCTGATATCCACCATAAGAAACAGAAACATCAGTAAGCTTGAGCAACAGCTTCACCTCCTAAGTAAGCTTCAATTACAGCTGGATTTCTTTTGATCTCTTTTGGTGTTCCTTCTGCGATTTTTTGTCCATAATTTAAAACCATAATCTTATCTGCTAGATTCATAATCATTTGCATTTTGTGTTCAATGAGACAAACTGTTATTCCTTTTGAAACCATCTTCTTAATTAACTCTGCTAAACCGTCTGTTTCCTCAGGATTTACACCTGCAGCTGGTTCGTCTAAAAACACAATTGTTGGGTCAGTTGCCAGTGCTAAAGCAAATGCTGTACGCTTCATTGCTTCTTGCGAGATCTCTGACACAGGCTTATTGGCAAGGTCTGTTAACCCAACAAACTCTAATACCTCATATGCCTTTTCTAATGATTCCTTTTCCTCTCTTTTCATCCGAGATGTTCGAAAAATCGCATCAAATAATCCGGACGAGGTTCGTAATCTATGCCCAATTAGTACATTATCCAATACCGTAGTTTGCTCGAATAAATTTGTAGTTTGAAATGTTCTAGCTATACCAAGCTTTGCAATTTGATGAGCCTTTAACGGTGTAATATCTTTGCCTTCAAACATAACCGAGCCTGACGAGGGTTGATGAAATCCACTGATTAAGTTAAAAAAAGTTGATTTTCCTGCACCATTAGGACCTATAATTGCCGTTACCTTTCCTTTTTCAATCTCAAAGTCTACGCAATTAACTGCGGTCAACCCACCAAATGTTTTCGTCAGTCCCCTTACTTGAACAAGCATTATTTCTCCTCCTTTACAACAACAGATTGCAGATTTTGAGAAATTTCTTTCTGTGACTTTTTAGCTCTCTGCTTGATTAGCCATGTTTGCACCCCTCCAACAATCCCCCTTGGATAAAAAATAATCAGGAGAACAAGTATCGGACCAAAAATAAGCATCCGATAGTCTTGTAAAAATTGTAGATATTGAGAAATCCAGACAACAAGAAGTGTCCCAACAAGTGGTCCAGAGAGTGTGCCGATCCCTCCAACTAGCAAATACATCAACATATCAAAAGTAACGTTAATATACGAGATATCAGGTCCTATAAATCGAACAAATGAGGCATATAATCCACCTGCTAACCCAGCAAAGAAGGTAGATAAAACAAAGGAAACTAGTTTTTGTTTCATTGTTTCAATTCCAATCGTTTGAGCTAACTCTTCACTATTTCTAATGGCCATATATGTTCTTCCGATAAGAGAGTTAATGATTCTAGTAAAAATAAATATAGTGAACACGAGAAAGAATAATAAAAGATAGTATTGTGACTTAGGTGTTTGAAATGTTATCGGTCCGATCGGTGCTGGCGGAGGAATCCCAATTAAACCACGAACCCCTTCGGTTAGTCCCTCCCATTTGTAAATAACAAGATATATGATGTACCCAACACAAAGTGTATAAATGGCGAAGAAATGCTCTTTTGTTCGTAGGGCGATTATGCCTATTAAAAATCCCATAATGGTAGTAATCATTATTCCAAGCAGTAGTGCCAACCAAAAATTAAGCCCCACTTTTACTGTTAATATTCCAACCGAATAGGCACCGATGGCGAAAAATCCGGCATGTGCTAATGAAAGCTGACCAGTAAACCCACCAATCAAATTTAATCCATAAACTCCAATAGTCCATATAAAAGCAGTAGAAAAAATGTGTAATAAATATGGATTATCTGTTAACAAAGGCACCAAAATCGCCACTACAACTAACAATATGGTGGTATTTCTTTTATTTAAGAAACTCATCAAGATTGAGCCCCCTTTACAAACAAGCCTTTCGGTTTAATAGTCAATATCGCCACTAATAATAGAAAAGCAATTAAATCTTTATAATCATTTGAAATAAATGTTGCACTTAAGCTTTCGGAAAATCCTAAAATATAGCCACCAATGATTGCGCCTGGGATACTTCCCATTCCACCAATTATGATGATGACAAAAGCTTTTAAAATAACAAGATGACCCATACCTGGAAAAACAAGATTAATAGGTGAAGCTATCGAAGAGGCAAATGCTGCTAGAGCTCCTGAAATAAAAAACGTAATCATGGCCACTTTGTTTGCATTGATTCCTACTAAAAATGCACCTTCACGGTTTTGGGACATCGCAATAATGGCTGATCCTGTTATCGTTTTTTTCAAGAATAGATGTAAAAGTATCATCGCAATAATAGCTGTACCGATAATAAGGAGTCTTTGTGCAGTAACAGTTAGCCCTAGAAAATCTACAACAATATCATAAGGTGATAACATTCTGCGATATTCAGCA
>NZ_JBLUOI010000136.1:0-7198 GCF_048059995.1 Metabacillus sp. YM-086
GAAAAGTTTTCCAAGAGTGAATGTAATTGGTGGTGGCTGTCAAAACGAAATGCTTAATCAATTACTTGCAAATGTAACAAATAAAGAAGTATGTGCTGGTCCAGTGGAAGCAACAGCTATTGGAAACATTGTGGCACAACTAATGGCGTTAGAAGAAGTGGAAGATATTCAACAAGCTAGAGCATTAATTAAAGATTCATTCGAAGTAAAAACATATAAACAACAATACGTGAGAGGATGATCAATATGTCAGTTAAAGAAAGCTATGAATTAGCAAAGATAGAATATGAAAAATGGGGAATTAATGTTGATGAAGTACTTCAACAACTACAACAAGTACCAATCTCAATTCATTGCTGGCAGGGCGATGATGTTGGTGGCTTTGAAGTAAACAAAGGGGAGTTATCTGGAGGAATTGACGTTACAGGAAATTACCCTGGCAAAGCTAGAACACCTGAAGAATTAAGAAGTGACTTAGAAAAGGCTTTATCATTAATTCCAGGAAAACACCGTGTAAATCTTCATGCTATTTATGCTGAAACAAATGGTGAAGCTGTAGAGCGTGACAGATTAGAGCCTAAACACTTTGAAAACTGGGTGAACTGGGCAAAAGAACACGGACTAGGACTTGATTTTAACCCAACATTATTTTCACATGAAAAATCTGCTGATGGCCTAACACTATCACATCCAGACCCAGAAATCCGTGAATTTTGGATTAATCACTGCATTGCTAGCCGAAAAATTGCTGAATACTTTGGGAAAGAATTAGGAACACCAGCTTTGACGAATGTTTGGATTCCTGATGGTTATAAAGATGTACCAAGCGATCGTCTAACACCAAGAGTTCGATTAAAAGAGTCTCTAGATAAAATTTTTGAAGTTGAAATTGATGAGCAATACAATATCGATGCTGTAGAAAGTAAATTATTTGGCATTGGTTCAGAGGCATATGTTGTTGGATCTCACGAATTTTACATGGGTTACGCATTAAAAAATAACAAGCTATGCTTATTAGATACTGGACACTATCACCCAACTGAAATGGTATCTAACAAGATCTCTTCTATGCTTTTATACAGCGATAAACTAGCATTGCATGTTTCAAGACCAGTTCGTTGGGACAGTGACCATGTTGTTACACTTGATGACGAGCTAAAAGAAATCTCACTTGAAATCGTTCGTAATAATGCATTAGACAAAGTGATGATTGGTCTTGATTTCTTCGATGCAAGCATTAACCGTGTAGCAGCATGGACGATCGGAACTCGTAATATGATTAAATCTTTACTATACGCAATGCTTGTACCAAACAATCACTTAAAACTGCTTCAAGAAGAAGGAAACTTTACGGAAAGATTAGCTTTAATGGAAGAGTTTAAAACATATCCATTTGGAGCAATTTGGGATTACTATTGTGAGCAAATGGGTGTTCCTGTAAAGGAAACTTGGTTGGAAGATGTGAAAAAGTACGAAAAGGAAGTTCTGTCGCAAAGATAATTAAATAGACAAATTGAGTAAAGCACAACAAAAATGATATTGCGTTGTGCTTTTTCGATTTTTAATAATTTACTTTACTAATAGCTGGATAGACTCATATAAAAAATCATTCATAACAAATAAAATCATAGAATATTCAAAAGAAATCAAACATATGGTATTCTTTAAATAAAAAGAAATAGTATAATATATAGATAATAAGTCTCATAAGGGGGACAATGATGGTTAAAAAGCTTTTTTCCTTTCAAGTTTTATTGTTGTTATTTGTAAGCGGTTGCAACTTTGGTGCGGCTAACAATAATGAATATAAGGTTTTGTATACAAATGAACCATCACAACAGGACGATGAAAAGCAGCAGCCTTCTGATTATACAGTTGCCATTATACCAAAAGTCATAAATATACCATATTTTAATGCGGTTGAAGAAGGAGCAATGGAGGCAGGGAAGGACTTAGGAGTAAAGGTCATTTATAAAGGTCCAACCATCGCAGATTCCGAGCATCAAATAAAAATCATTGATGAACTTATACAAAATGAGGAAGTAGATGTTATTGCTGTATCTGCTAATGATCCAGAAAAGCTAGTTCCTGTCTTAAAAAAAGCACAAAATCATCAAATTAAGGTCATTACATGGGATGCAGATACGATGCCGGAAGCAAGAGATTTTTTCATCAATATGGTTAATCCTGAAACTTTAGGAAGACATTTAATGGATACACTCGCATGGAATGTGGATGAACAAGGGGAATTTGCAATAATGACAGGAGCAAATTCAGCCTCAAATCTTAATGAATGGTTGAAGTGGATTAAGCAGCATCAAAAAGAATACTATCCTAATATGAAATTAGTGGAAATTGCTGCTACAGATGATGACCCTAATAAGGCATACTTAATCGCTAAGCAGTTGATAAAAGATTATCCTAACCTAAAAGGAATTATCGGCAACTCATCGGTTGGACCGCCGGCTGCGGCACAAGCAGTAAAAGAGACCGGAAAAGCGGGTTCAATAGCGGTAGTAGGTTTGTCGCCTCCAAATCCAATGAATGAATATTTAAAAGATGGCTCTGCTCAAATTATTACATTATGGAGCCCGAAAAAGCTAGGTTATTTAACAGTTGCACTTAGTAAGAACATTGTAACGGGTTCTTATCCTTATGATAATCAGGAGATTCCTGGTGTAGGAAAAATTAGAAGAATTGACGATGTTGTCATAATGGGAGAACCAATCGATTTTACAAAGGAAAATGTTGATCAATATGATTTTTAAACATCTTAGTTTAAGAAACTATAAATTAATGACAAAGCTAATGATTACGTATATGATTCTAACCGTTATTCCAATCTCGATAATAGGTTATATCGCTTATAGCCAGTATACAAAGTCAATAGAGAAGCAAGTTGGAGAATATATTCCAAAATTATTAGAACAAGCAAATGAAAATATTGAAAATCAATTAAATGAAGTAAGACAGCTGCCGGATGCACTATATAATTCTTCTCAAGTTATAGAGGTTCTTCGTAAGGATTCTTTTCAAAATAAGTCTACTATTTTAAAAGATGAATTCTTAGTAAATAGTTATCTTTCAAGAACATATATTAATGGGGGAAACAGTGATATACTCGGTGTCTTTCTTTTATCCAAAAACAGATTATTTACGAGTACAAAAAAATCGTTTACCGGATTAGGACTAGAATCTTCTTCTTTACCTTACGGACAGGATATTGAACTAAATGGGAGGGAAGAAATCATTCTTCCTTATCAAACAAATTTAGAATTTAAAGGTAATCCACCTTTCATTGTGCTGATGCGACAATTGAGAGATTATGAGAATCAGGAGAATCTCGGAACGATTCTTATTGCAATAGATTTGTCTTTTTTCGAAAAAGCTCTTAACAATTTAAAGGAAGATAAGAACTCAAACATTTGGATAACAGATCCTGATGGGAGAATTATTTACCATACAAACCCTACATTAATTGGAGAATATGATCAAAAAAATGAGAGCTATCCGAATATTAATGGAAGCTTTAAAACGACGTTATTAGATGAAAATCATTTAATAAGTACGGAGGGTTTTCACCAATATGATTGGAGAGTATTCCATAGTATCGCATTAAAAGATCTAACAAAGGAGACAGACGCGGTTCGATATGGAACAATCATTGCGTTTATAATTGTTGTTTTCTTGAGCATTGTTATTTCAATTATTCTTGCTTGGAATGTGTCAAATCCTTTAAAAAAACTAACAAAATTAATGAAGCAGGTTGAAAAAGGTAATTTTAATGTGGACCTTTCAATTCATTCAAGAGATGAGATTGGAACCCTAGCAAAAAGCTTCAATTCGATGATTACCGAAATCAACACATTGATTAAAAAGAATTACAAAATTGAACTGCGGCAGAAGAATGCAGAGCTATATGCCTTACAATCACAAATTAATCCACATTTTATGTACAATACGCTTGAAACAATTGGATATGCAGTTGAGGAAGAAGAAACAGAGTCTGTTATAAAAATGGTAACGTTATTAGGGAAAATGTTACGATATTCCCTTAATAACAAGGACAAAGTTGTTCCAATTTCATTTGAATTAACTCATACAACCAATTACTTAACGATCCAAAAATTTAGATTTGAAGATCGAATTTCGTTTGAAATTAATGAAAACGTTAATACCAATCAGTTTTATATTCCAAAATTTATTATGCAACCCATCATAGAAAATTCGATTAAATATGGTCTTGATCAACATGAGACATGCATCATTATCATCACGATTGATAAAACCTCAGATAATGAAATCGTAATAAGAATAAAAGATAATGGACCTGGAATTAATGAAAAGGTATTAGAAAAGTTGAATACTTCTCTTCGAAAAGACCCAATGGCAGGACGAGACTCTAGCTTTGGATTAATTAATGTTCATGCAAGAATCTCGATGATTTTCGGTGAACCATACGGGCTGGAAGTAAATAGTAGAACATATGAAGGAACAGAGGTTATTTTAAAATTACCGATGGTAACAGAAGCAGAAGTGCTAGACATGACGGGAGGTGAGGATATTGCCTAGATGTATTAAAACAATACTTGTTGATGATGAAGCCCGACTTAGACGTGGCGTTGAAAGATTGGTTAAAGCTCAAGGTGAAGATTGGGAGATAGTTGGAAGCTTTAGCAGTGGTGACGAGTGCTTGAAGCTTGTTCAAGAGCAAAACCTTCACTTTGATTTGTTAATAACTGATGTAAAGATGCCTGGGATTGATGGGTTAACTCTAATTAAAGAGCTAAAGCAAATAGCCTCCTTTCATGCTATGGTCATTAGCGGTTTTGATGATTTTCAATTTCTTCAAACAGCCATTCGGGAAGGGGCAAGTGATTATCTAATTAAACCAATTGATCGCGATGATTTTAACAAACAATTAGAAAAGATAAAAAACAAAATTGTTTCCAACTGGCATGACTCACAGTATCTAGAGGAAGTACAGCTTAAAGCATCACAACTAACTCATGTGAAGCAATTGCAGTTATTAAGTGAAATGACCTGGAAGCAGGACTTGTCTCAACTTGAATGGACAAAGGATTTTCCGAATGGGCAATACCTGCTAATGTATATAAGCATGGATAATCTATCAAGTAAGTCAAAGTTATTTCAAAAGGAAGATTGGAAAGCGTGGAGCTTTGCCTTAGATAATATTTGTGAAGAAATGACAGAGAACTTAAGTTCTTCTTTTAATATTATATGGAGATGGAAGGGAGAAGATTTATCCTTTTGGATGCTCCTACATGGTCAAGATTCTATCCAAGAAGAATCCTTTGTGCGTGAGACAATTCAGTTTGCGGATAAGGTAAAACAAAATATTAAGAAGTACACGCCATTTACATGTTCAATTGCAGTTAGTAGAAAAATAAATGATCTCACATTACTGGCCAGTTTGAAGGAAGAATTGCTTACTTATATTCAATTTCGTTTGCTTCTTGGGCATAACCAGGTCATTACAAGTGCGACCATTGAAGAGTGTAAAAGTAATAAAAAGGGATCTAATAGTAAAGAAATTGAAAATAGGATAAATAAAATCCTTTTATCGTTGGATAGTAAAGACCAAAGCAAAATAAACCACGAAATTTCCAATTTCTTAAATATGTTTCAAACACTAAGCTCTCCTGAAGAAATTGAGCAATCATTACAAGTGTTTGGAATCCGAATGATCAATTATATTATGAAGCATTCTCAAGAAAACGATGAAATACCTTTGCTGGATGAGTTGTTCGGGTTAATTAAGAAAACCGGGAACCTTCTAGAGTTAAGAAATGAAGTGTACCATTGGATTAAAAAGGTTCTTGGTATTATCATACGGAATAATGAAGTACAACATGTTGAACACATTGATGTAGCAAAAAAATGGATTATAAAACATCTAGAACAGAACATCACGATCCAAAAAATTGCAAGTCAAGTATATATGAATCCAACGTATTTTTGTGAATACTTTAAAAATCAAACCGGGGAAACGGTACTAGACTTTGTAACAAGAGCACGAATTGAAAAAGCACGAGATCTTCTAGTAAACACAAACCTTAAAATCTATGACATTTCAGAGAAAGTTGGATATTCAGACACGAAATATTTTAGTAAGCTATTTAAAAAGCATTACGGTGAAACACCATCAAAATATAAAGAGAAGGTCTTTTTGGACCAAAGCTGACTCCCTATGAAAAGGGAGTTTTTTTATTGTTTTAAAAAAACATCAGAAAGTTAACCCCCTAAACCGAAAATCGTCTCCTACTACAACAATTCAATGTTTATTAAGATGTATGTAAGCGATAACAATTGAAGAAAATTACAAGCTAAAGTGTTTAGCAATTAACGATATTATAAGCGATATCATCTGGTTAGGAGTGAAACTATGTCTGACTATGTTCTTGAGCTAAAAGGAATTACAAAGGAGTTTCCTGGTGTAAAGGCACTTGATAATGTCCATTTTAAGCTCAAAGCAGGAGAAATACATGCCCTAATGGGGGAAAATGGTGCTGGTAAATCAACATTTATTAAAGTCATCACAGGTGTTCACGCACCTAACGAAGGCGATATGTTCTTAAATGGCGAAAAGGTGTCATTTACAAATCCAAAGGATGCACAGAAAAAGGGAATTGCCGCCATTTATCAACATGTAACTAATTATCCGGATTTGAGTGTAACAGAAAATATTTTTATGGGACACGAAAAGATTCAAAAAGGAACGAAGCGCCTGCTTTGGAAAGAAATGCATAAAGAAGCTCGAGCTATTTTACAAGATTTAGGTTCTTCAATTGATCCAAAATCTGAAATGGGTTCACTTAGTGTGGCGCAGCAGCAAATTGTTGAGATTGCAAAAGCGATTTCTACAAATGCAAAAATTATCATTATGGATGAACCGACAGCTGCTTTAACAGCAAGGGAAAGCGAAGAGTTATATAAAATTACGGAGCGGTTAAGAGACCAAGGAGCATCGATCATCTTTATCTCACATCGTTTTGAAGATATGTATCGTCTGGCAAGTCAAGTGACTGTTTTTCGAGATTCTAAATATATCGGTTCTTGGGGAGTTAACGAAATCACCAATGATCAACTCATTGTAGCTATGGTTGGACGTGAAATTACTCAAGTTTATCCAACAAAGAAAAACAAAATCGGTGAAAAACTACTTGAAGTGAGAAAC